>LJUD01000258.1 GCA_001304035.1 bacterium SM23_31
AGTCCTGCATGTTCCGGATACAACTCGTGCTCTGGGAGAACTTGCAGCGATTTACCGGAGAAAATTTGATATTCCAATTGTGGCGGTGACGGGAACAAACGGCAAAACTACAACGAAAGAGATGGTCTTCTCGGTCCTTTCGCAGCGGTACAAAGTCGTAAGATCGCAGGGGAATTTTAACAATCAATACGGAGTACCGCTGGCGCTTTTTCAGCTGACCGGTGAAACCGAAATTGCGGTTATCGAGCTCGGTGCAAGTTACCCCGGAGAAATTGCACAATTATGCGACATTGCTCATCCGACGCACGGTATAATTACCAACATCGGTAAAGCGCATATAGAATTTTTTAAAACGGAAGACGAGGTTGTTCAGACGAAAACCACTCTGCTCCGCGCAATCAAAGACCGGGGAACGGGATTTATTAACGGAGACGATGACAGGTTAAAGCCGTTTGCAGAACAGTTCGACAATGTGCTGACTTTCGGTCTCAGCGAAGGAGTGAATTTCAGGGGCAATAATCCGATTATGAAGCCTGACGGAGGATTTGTGTTTTGGATTAATTATGAGGACATGCATAAAACCGGTTCATTCAACCGGATGAGAATCAGGCTGTCGGTCCCGGGGAGAAATAATATCTACAACGCACTTGCGGCAGCCGCGGTCGGCTTGAATTTTGGTATTGATGAGACAGCAGTTCGTGGGAGGCTTGAGTCTTTTACAAGTTTTTCACAGCGGATGGAAGTAACCGAATGGAACAATGTAAAAATAATTAACGATTCATATAACGCCAATCCCAATTCGATGATCGCAGCGCTTGAATTTCTTGTGGAATACCCGTCTGCGGGGAATCGTTTTGCTGTTCTGGGAGATATGCTGGAGCTTGGAGCTATCAGCAAAAAAGAACATGAATCATTAGGTAAGAGGGCAGCGGATTTGGGAATTGACCGGTTAATTACTATCGGTCAGAATGCGCAGTATATTTCGGATAGTGCGGGAGAATCCGGTTTGCGCGATTGTAAGCACGTAACGGCACATAAGGAAGCAGCAAGGCTGCTGCGTGAGGAACTTAAGCCGGGAGATGTTGTGCTGGTAAAGGGTTCACGGGGCAGTGCTATGGAAAAAGTACTGGAATATTTATATCAAATTTAGTGAATCGTAGAAAATATATTACAATTTGCATTATTAATCAACTGTTACTGTGGAAATTGATGCAGAAAATATTATTGGGACACGTATAGGAATTCTTGGTGCAGGAAAGAGTGGACTTGCAGCGGCACGGCTATTGTTAAAGAAGGGAGCGGACGTTTTTCTAAGCGATTATAAAACTTCAGCAGAGTTAGAGAAAGAATGCAGGGAATTGTCCCAAAGTATAGTGACCGGACAGGCACAAAAATTTACGCTATTTGATTATGAGCTTGGCGGGCATTTGGATAAGATTTTACTTTCACAAGATTTACTGGTCATCAGCCCGGGTATCGGTTTCGACAATCCTATTGTGATAAAAGCTCTGGAAAAAAGCATTCCGGTTGTCGGTGAATTAGAAGTTGCTTCATGGTTTTGCCGCAATCCGGTTATCGCGATTACCGGAACAAACGGCAAAACCACCGTAACGATGATGTTAGACAAAATTTTTAATGTTTCCGGCAAACCGGCGTGCATTGCAGGGAATATAGGCACCGCATTTGGTGAAATCGTTGAAGATTTGAAATCTGAAGCAACGGTGATTCTGGAGGTTTCAAGCTACCAATTAGAAACAATCGCACATTTTCATCCAAAAACTGCCGTTATTCTCAATATTACGCCGGACCACCTGCACCGGCATAAAAATATGGATGAATATACGAAATGCAAATTACGCATCGGCGAAAACCAGACGAAAGATGACGTTTTAATACTTAATCGTAATGACACTTTATTAACTAACGCTGACAGGTTGTCAAGTATACCGGGAAATGCCCTGCGCCAGTGGTTCAACAACCGTGGGACAATCCGGTCAGGCGCCGGGATAAAGAAAGATACTATATTTTTATTTGTCAACGGAAAAGAATTAAAGATTATGGGATGCAGTGATATTTCGGTACCGGGAGCGCATAATATCGATAATGCACTTGCCGCTGCAACTGCGGCGCACTTTTCAGGAATATCACCGGATTATATTCGAAAGGGATTGCGATCATTCAAAGGGCTCGAACACCGTTTGGAAAATGCGGGCATCGCCAATGGTATTACATTTATAAATGACTCAAAAGCAACTAACATCGATGCGATGATTGCGGCTCTGCGTTCATTTGCCAAACCGGTTATTCTTATAGCCGGCGGCGAAGATAAAGGCACCGACCTCAGTGTTGCTGAACAGTATCTTAAAGATAAAGTAAAATTGTTGATTCTACTCGGAGAAGCGGCAGAAAGAATGGCTAATGCATGGGGGGACATAGTTTATAAAAATGAAATAGCAGGAAGCCTTAAAGCTGCGGTTCATACGGCATTTAAAAAAGCACGTACCGGAGATACGGTTTTATTATCTCCCGGGTGTGCCAGTTTTGACATGTTTAAAAGTTTTGAAGAACGGGGGAACGTGTTTAAAGAGATTGTACGGGGGTTGGGATAGTTAACAGCTATTAGCTTTTAGCTATTAGTTATAAATAAATATAACTTGTTTCAGGACTTTTTTATAAATATGCCGGATCCAGAATCCGGTTAGCGGGATTTGGATTACAGCAGCGAATGAATTATACATAAAATGACAATATCGATTAAAAAAAGCTAAAAGCTAATAGCTAAAAGCTAATAAGCTAAAAACTAACAAATGCCCGGACACAAATATATAACTGATTATCCCTTACTCATTGTGATTTTAGTACTGGTTGCCATAGGAATCGTCATGGTATACAGTGCGAGCTTTGCTATCGCAGAGGAGAAGTTTGACGAGACGGATTATTTTTTAAAGAAACACGTAATTCGGGCATGTATCGGTCTTGCGGTTATGAGTGTATTAGTAAAAATCGATTACCGAAACATAAGGAAATTATCAAAAATAGGGCTTTTTTGCGCCATTGTCTTACTTGTGTATCTGCTGGTTAAGCGGACTGTTACAGTAAACGGCGCAATGCGATGGATAGACCTGGGTCTAATCTCTTTTCAACCTTCGGAATTAGCCAAATTTGCCCTTGTGTTTTACATAGCGGATACGCTCGACCGCAAACAAGACAAACTTGACAGTTTTACTGACGGATACCTTCCGCCTCTCATAATAGCTGCCGGCGTTGCAATATTGATTTTGGTAGAACCCGATTTCAGCAGCGCCGTAATAATTGCGATTATTGCATTCATGATGTTGTTTTTGGGGAAAGTCAGAATTCATCATCTTATTTGCACCTGTATTGCGGCTCTGCCAATTTTTGCCATGGCTTTGTATAGTTCACCATACAGACTCAAACGTCTGCTCGGTTTTCTGAATCCTGGTGCTGATCCTTTAGGCGACAATTACCAGATCAACCAGTCGTTAATCAGTCTTGGCAGCGGTGGATTTTTTGGCGTGGGTATAGGTCACAGCAAGGAAAAATTACTGTATCTGCCTGAGCCGTTTACCGATTTTATTTTTTCCATACTCGGAGAAGAGATGGGGTTTATCGGCACCATGTTTATTTTAGTGCTGTTTTTTGTGATTCTCTGGCGGGGGCTGACCATTGCCTACCGGGCACCGGACCTGTATGGAAGTTTGCTTGCAGCAGGCATTACACTGTCCATTGTCATCGTTGCATTTATCAACATCGGCGTTGTGTGTGGAATGCTGCCCACTACGGGTCTGCCGATACCATTTATCAGTTATGGGGGATCATCATTATTATTATCACTGGGAGCCTGCGGTGTATTATTAAATATAGCAAAACATCAGAAAGTAATTTTAATTGAAAATGCAAAGACCGCAAAGTAAAGAGAAGTGCGAATGTCGAATTAAAAAGAGAAAATTTTTAATAACAAAACTTTATGAAATATACAAGAGTAAAGTGAATAATTTATCTCAAATTCTATGCTTTTTTAGTAACTATTCAATGCAATCTGCGGTAGCGGTAAAAGACAATGCGTTTCGGGAAAATTAAACATCTCCATTTTGTCGGCATAGGCGGCGCCGGGATGAATGGACTGGCGGAAATAATGTGCAATTTGGGTTTTCGAGTGAGCGGTTCGGATTTAATAGAAAGCGCTGTCACACGGCGGCTGCAGGAGTTTGGCGTTGATATAATGTATTCCCACAATGCGCAAAATATTTCGGGAGCGGACGTGGTAATCTATTCTGCGGCAGTTCCTGAGAACAACCCGGAACTGGTCGAAGCCCGCATTAGGAACATTCCGGTTATAAAACGTGCCGTTATGCTTGCCGAACTGATGCGGTTAAAATACGGTATATGCATTGCAGGAACACACGGAAAAACGACTACGACCTCGATGACGGGGCAGGTACTAACAGCCGGAGGTTTGGACCCGACAATTGTTGTGGGCGGTAAGGTAAAAAGCCTTGGCTCGCATGTCCGGGTGGGTACCGGCGATTATTTAGTAACCGAGGCTGACGAATTCAACCGCTCCTTTTTGACCCTGTTCCCTACGATAGCGGTAATAACAACCCTGGAACTCGAACATCTCGATTCATATAAAGAATTAGAATCGCTTAAAGAAGCGTTTCTCGAGTTTGCATCAAAAGTTCCTTTTTATGGAAGTATAATAGCGTGTATCGATGACGAGGCGGTAAGGGATATAATCCCGAAACTGGAGCGGAGAATCATTACCTACGGCATAAATCCGGAGGCGGATTTCCAGCCGGAACAAGTCCAATTTGATCAATTCGAGTCATCCTTTTTAGTGCGGTGGAAAGGAAAATCACTGGGATATTTTAACGTTAATACGCCGGGTATGCACAACATTAATAACGCTTTGGCTGCAATTGCGGTCGGGCTGGAGATGGAGGTTCCTCTCGAGGTTATACGTTCGGCACTGAAAGATTTCAGCGGAGTTTTCCGCCGGTTCGAGCTTAAAGATGAAATAGATGAGATAATGATTATCGATGACTATGCACATCATCCGACTGAGGTCAAAGCGAGCCTTAATGCGGCAAAAACGGGATGGAAAGACAGCCGGATCATCGCTGTTTTTCAGCCGCATCTTTACAGCAGAACCAGGGATTTTTTTAAGGATTTCGGCGAAAGTTTCGGTGATGCGGATATTATTGTAATTACAAAC
>LJUD01000259.1 GCA_001304035.1 bacterium SM23_31
CGCTATTCTTCCAATTTTCTTTTTGCCAGAACGACAGCGCCGATTATTGCAACAATCAACAGCACGGAGGTAATCTCAAACGGGAGCAAATAATCGGTGAACAGTAACTCACCGACCAATTTCGTATTACCTTCCCGGGCGATTAACTCAGGTGCTGCTGTGCCGGAAAGACCTAATGAGGAGCCTCTGCTTATGAGATACAAAACTTCAAACAGGAGAAAAATAGCTGCACCGACACCCATAATTTTCAAAGTGAGTAATTTTTCAAATTCACCCGCTGTCGCTTTCAGGTTGAGCAGCATAATCACAAACAGGAATAAAACCATGATGGCGCCGGCATAAACCAAAACCTGAATTACAGCGAGAAAATGTGCATTGAGAAGCACAAATAATCCGGCAATACAAAAAAGTGTCACAATAAGAAAAAGGGCGCTGTGTACGGGATTACGGTTGATAACCACCATAAGACCCGAAGCGACTGCAATAGCTCCAAATGCGTAAAAGAAAATCGATTCCATTTTTTTTAGACTATCCTTATTAAAACCTTACCGCAAAGTTCACAGAGAAGGAACAGAGAACGCAAAGAAACATTTTACTTGATTAATTTATAAATTTTCCTTCTGATATAATACCCTTATTTATAAGCTCAAAATCTAATATAAAAAACCCAATATCCTGATCCCGCCAAGAGGGACAGGACGACAGCAGGGGTGGCACCCCCAAACTCGTTTGGGGGTGATTAATGCAACAATTATATTAATAAGTTAGCAGAATAAATAAAACTCTTTTTTGAATCATTCAGATTAATAATGCAAATTGAAAATGAAAAATTTGAATTTTGTATTCTTCACTATGCAACAATTTAACTTTCTTTGCGAACTCTGCGTTTTCTTTGCGTCCTTTGCGTTTCAAAGTAATTTTTTAATTTATAACTGCAACGATAATACCGTAAACAAGTACATTGACAATTGCCAGCGGCAGAAACACTTTCCAGCCGAGCGCCATCAACTGGTTGTATTTGAACCTCGGCAGTGTCCAGCGAACCCATATATAGGTAACGATAAAAAAAGCTGTTTTTAAAGTAAATGTTAGAACCTGTAATAGTTGAAGCAGCCAGTTCCAGTTCATTGGTATATATTTTTCAATCCACGGCAAATGCCATCCGCCAAAAAACAATGTCGCAATCAATGCGGATGAAATAATCAGATTAATGTATTCTGCAAGGTAAAAAAGTGCGAACTTCATCCCGCTGTATTCCGTATGGTATCCGGCAACAAGTTCCTGCTCTGCTTCAGGAAGGTCGAACGGTAGACGGTTAGTCTCTGCAAACGCCGCAGTTATAAATATAAAAAAGGCAAGCGGATGCACAATAATATTCCACCTTGGAATTATGCCGAATATCATCTGCTGCTGCTGTGCAACAATATCGGGCAGTTTTAATGAGCCGGCGACAAGGATAATGCCCACAACCGAAAGCCCGAGTGAGAGTTCGTAGCTTATCATCTGTGCAGAAGAGCGCAGCCCGCCGAAAATTGCATATTTATTATTCGAAGACCACGCACCCAATACTGTGCCGTAAACACCAAGCGAAGCAATGGCAAATATATAAAGAATACCGAAATCGAGGTTGGTGATCTGCAGTACAATTTCCTTTCCTGCTACCGTAATTCTATCCCCAAAGGGTATAACTGCAAATAAAAGAAACGCCGGGATAAGTATGATAGCAGGCGCCAGAACAAAGACTATTTTATCTCCCCGTGCGGTAACCAGTTCTTCTTTGCATATAAGTTTAAGGAAATCTGCGACGGGCTGAAAAAGCCCCTCAGGACCAACACGATTTGGTCCGAGGCGGTCCTGTATAAATCCGCTGAACCGCCGCTCGGCAAGAATAGTCAGAGCTGCAGCAGTCAGGATTGCACCGAGAACAACGGCAATTTTTACTGTTATAATGATAATATCGAGCGTTTCCATATAGATAATGAATAATGAAAATTGCAAAATGCAAAATGAATAATTATCACTTATTGCTTTTTGCGGTAATAACAGATTTTGATACAATTATAATCAATTCATCCGTCTCTTTTATAATGTAATCTTAAATTTTCACTTTTTGATATACCGGTACGAAAAACTAATTTGAGCCAGTAGGCGGATTCTCTCAACTCCTTTAATACAATTTGCATTTTATGAATAAAGTCAGCCTTACTTTCCGCACCACAAGCTTCTTCGTAATTAGCTCCAGCAGACGTTGATGAACGAATATATTGTGAAACAATATATTTACCTGTAATATCTTTACTAAATTTATTTGTGAGTTTTATACTGTTTACAGCATATTCTAATAAACGCTCAGATAAATTCTGCTTTTCATTCTTCATTTTGCACTTTGCATTTTGCATTTTGCATTATACTCAAGTGCTTACTTCCTCTACTTCTCGTTTTTCATACAAAGGTTTTCCAAGTATGCTCAATTTGAAATGAGACAATCCTTCAAGTTCGGGATACTGTTTCGCCATTTTCAAAAAAACATCCCCTGCAGAGCACCATCCCGCAAAGTGGGATTGCCTCTCAAAGGTTGCCGCCATAAGTTTAACAATTTCCCAGGTATTTTTAGCTCCCTTCGGTCCGTTAACAGCCTGCTGCAGTAACTGCAAACGCCGGTTATAATTAACGAAGGTGCCATTTTTTTCGTAATACATCAGTCCCGGAAAAACAACATCGGCAATCTGTGCTGCAGGAGACATGACAATATCTTCGACAACGAAAAACTTAAGTTTTTTTAATATGTCAAGCGTTCTTTCCGGTATGTTCGAAAGATCGTTATGAACGCAATATGCTGCCTTTATTTCACCCGAGTCGATGCGGGAAAGAATAGATTCCGCATCCCGCTCAGCGGTACCAAATATAAACTTGAGCCCTTCCTGATTTGGTAATGTATCACCCTTGATAACAAAACCGCTTTTAAAGACGCGGTCTTCTCCGGTAGGTTTTTGAAATATTCCCGTGATTGCGTTTGAGTTTGCCGCCGTTCTAAGAAATTCCATCACCGCAAAGGCGTCTTCATTGGTGGCGCCGGGAAAAATTACGCCGGCAACAGCATCCTTCATTTTCTGAAATTCTTTAAATCCTTCTGCTGCTGCTTCAATTGCTTCATCCCACGACGTATCGGATAATACACTGCCCTCTTTTATTTTAGGAGTCATTATCCGTTCTAATTTTTTATATTTTTTGTAACTATGCCTTCCGGTATCGCATATCCAGTGGTCATTAACATCCTTATTAGTCCGCGGGATAATACGAAAAACGGTATTACGGTATGAATCGATAGAGATATTACACCCGGCGCTGCATTCGCCGCAGACCGACGGCGCCTTCGAAAGATGCCATACACGGGTACGATGGATAAAATTCTTATCCAAAAGCGCCCCGACAGGGCAAATGTCAACGACATTACCGGCAAGAGGGTGGTCAAGACCCGTATTACCCGGAACAACGGCTATTTCATTACGAGCTCCCCTGTTAATAACAGTAAGCTGCGGATCACCCGCTATTTCACTCATAAACCGTACACACCGTGTACAAAGAATACATCGCGTGGTAGCAAGCTTTATACCGGGACTAAGGTCTTTGAAAGGTGGAATGCGTTTCGGTTCTTTGAATCTGCTGTGGGCGGTTCCATATTCGAATGAATAATCCTGTAATAAACATTCCCCCGCTTTGTCGCATACCGGACAATCGAGCGGATGGTTCAAAAGTAAAAATTCAAGTATTATCTCCCGGGCGCGCTTTACTTTTTCCGATTCGGTATAAACCACCATTCCTTCGGAAACCGGCGTTGCACAGGCGATAGCCTCTTTCGGCGCACCTTCCACTTCTACCAAACAGAGCCGGCAGCTGCCGGCTGTAGACAGTGCAGGATGATAGCAGTAATGCGGTATAAAAATCCCGAGTTTTTCAGCAGCCTGCATAATCGTCGTTCCGGGTTCAACCGAAATCTCTTTGCCGTTTATGGTAAGTTTAATCACGTTATTGTCTTTTGATTTAAATTATAAGACGTATTTTGCCAACCGGATTCGCTGCATAGTCTCAAAGCATGCAAAGTTCAAATTTTAAAGAAGTTTTTCAAAGTGCGTACAAGACATGCATAATCAGACGTATGCTATTATGCAGTAACAACACACTTTTTCTGCCTCACATGTTCTTCAAATTCATTTCTAAACTTCTTAACGAATGCACGAACAGGCCAGGCACCTGCTTCACCAAACGCACAGATAGTCCTGCCTTCAATATTGTAGGTAATTTCAAGCAGGAGGTCAATATCATCCATCGTTCCCTGTCCGTGCTCGATGCGTTCAATAATCATTTTCATCCACGGCATTCCTTCACGGCAGGGGGTGCATTGTCCACAGGATTCATGGGCATAGAATTTCGCCAGATTCAGGCACGCATTTACCATACAGACTGTTTCGTCCATGACAATAACACCTGCCGAGCCGAGATGTGAACCTATTTTTATCAGAGAATCGAAATCCATTTTGACATCAATTTCATCAGCGGTTAATACGGGCATCGAAGTCCCTCCGGGAATGACGGCTTTCAGCTTGTTGCCATTTCGAATACCGCCGGCGTGCTCATAAATCAGTTCGCGGAGCGGAATTCCCATAGGAAATTCATACAAGCCGGGTTTGTTCACATGACCGCTCAGGCAGAACACTTTTGTTCCGGCGCTCTTTTCGACCCCGATTGATGCGAATACCGCCGAGCCGTTATTAATGATAAAAGGTATGTTTGCGAGCGTTTCCGTATTATTCACAATAGTCGGACAGCCGAATAGACCCTCGACTGCAGGAAACGGGGGCCTGATTCTTGGCCAGCCTTGTTTCCCCTCAATTGATTCAATCAAGCCTGTTTCCTCGCCGCAGATATACGAACCTGCGCCCCGGTGAACATACATTTTGTGATTAAAACCGGAACCGAGAATATTTTTACCGAGAAATCCCGCTTTTTCCGCTTCTTTTATTGCGCGTTCAAGACTTTTTGCTTCATTAACGAATTCGCCTCGAACATATATATAGGATACATTACTTTTGATTGCATATGCACCGATAATAGTACCCTCGATCGTAAGATGCGGATCACGGGTCATAATATCTCTATCTTTGAAAGTGCCGGGTTCTCCCTCATCCGCATTATTAAGAACATACCGCGGCTTCGGGCTGTCTTTC
>LJUD01000260.1 GCA_001304035.1 bacterium SM23_31
CGATTTCCTGTCATTACTACCATCCGCTTTCAAAGAACTCAACACATGATATTTACATGGATTTTCGAAAATTGTCTTGATTTATATAATTTGGTAAAAATTAAATTAAAATACAACCAAAATTACGGGAAAAGGAATGCCATTGGAGTGCAGCAATACCATATAATTAACCACACCCTAAAGGATGTGGTTAATTGTCGTAAAAGGATGTGGTTAAACGTCGCAGCACAAGGCCCGAATGCTCAGAACCAATATGCAAAAGGAATTTTGCGTGCGCTGAGCGGGTCTGAGTAAAATCTTTTACAAATTTTATCTTTTAGACAACACCTACAGGCAAAATAAAGGATTGATGAGGAAGAAAAGTATTATAGTAATAAAGATAGAAAATTATATAACTGTCTATTTAATTATTTATTCTTTTTCAAATTCTATTTCAAGCCTTTTAATTTCTTCTTTAACCTTTTTAGCTTTTCCTTTAATATCAATTACCTTTCCTTTGTCAAGACTCTGAGTGTACTTACTTTCTTCTATTGGTTCATCGCCTAGAATACTAAATTTAACTTTTAGTCTATAATCTCCCGATTCAACATAAGCTGAACCTTTTCTTGTTTCGGTATTTAAATTATAAATTTGAATTCTGTAAGAATTGACCTCTTTATCAGAATAATATTCTGGTGAATATTTTTCTATAGTCACATTTGTTTCTTCAATTATATCTCTATATTTTTCATCAAAAATACAAATAGTATTAATCCTTCCATCAACCTTATTTGAAAATTGTATTGTGGTAAAATTCTTTCCAATGTTTTCTGTCATGCTTTCTAACGTGCTTGCTGATTTCTTAATTTCCTCCTTTAAAATATTTTCAATCTCATCTTCTATTGAGATATTTAATTTTTTGTACAAATCTAAAAATACTTTACGAAGTGAATTAAATTTAGGAAAGTCACCCTCATCGCCTATGAATACTTCCTTTTCTTTGAGTAAGTAATTAGAACAAAAATCGAGATATTGATAAAAAAAAGACATAAATTCTTTTTCATCAAATAGAATATCGAGTTGTTCGCCTTCTTTAATTTCAATTTTAAAATTAAAGTCAAAACTTGCGGCTTTATTAGAAGGTAGTAAATATGCTATAGTTGAAAAAGGGAAATTTTTTATTTTTAAGCGTGCTAATTTTGCAAAATTATCTTGTAAATTTGTTGCCTCAGTAATATCCGCAATATGCTCATTTGCCTTTTTCCCGGTTAATATTAAACCATATTCATATGCAGGTTTATAAACTTCTTCAGGGCAATAAGCCTCATATGTGGGTAAATAATCTTCGGGTATATCTTTTATGTTTACCAAATAAATTGTTGTAGTTTTTCCATCAAACGAACTGTCAATTACAAAAAAAGATTGAACTTCTTCCAAAAGTCTGCGATAGCTGATCTCTTGTTTCAAAAAATTAAAATAAATTTCTTTGGAAACTTGAGAATGAAAATGTCTTTCAATCTTTTTTTCATAATCTTCATCAACGGATGAACCAATAATAATATTACCATCTTTGTTGAAACCGGTATATAAAATAGGTTCGTCGTCAAACAATAAATCATTATAGCCATCAACAATAATAGGCAAACTGGATACAATTATTTTATTTTTGTCTATATGAAACATTTTATTAAAGTAGTCTTATTTCTAATACAATTAGGTTTTCTTTTGTAAAAGAATCGCTTTTAAAAAAAGTTTTATGGGAATCTCGTATTACAAGACTATCCCATACTTTTCCAGCATTCTTCATAAATCTAAATTTACAATAAAAGTAACAACGCCTACTTTTTGTTTTGAATTGTTTTATACGTTTATATTTTTTTTCAATTTCATCTATGTTAATGTTTGATAATTTATCAACAGATAATCCTTTCCTTTGGCAAATTTCTTTTTTGGAATTATATCCTTTTCTACCTAATTCCCAAAGTGATTTTAAGTCGTCATCTGTAATTTTGTTAGATTTTAATGCTCTTGTAAAAATATCTTCTGTGTTTTCTTTTGGCTTAAATTCTTTAATGCAATCAACATTAACATCTTCACGGATTTTATTAAAAGTCATCATTATGGCTGATAAATGTTTTTTTATATAAAATATATGCTGTAGTAATATAATACAAATAATTGATTAATAGTACAAAAAAATTGATTTAATTTACAATATTTGTATTGTTTGAAAAATTTTTTGTTTTTTTATATTATTTAAAATATTTAATATAATCAATAAGCGCCAAAAATCACTTAATGAGAAAATCAGAATGAAGTGTTCCATGCGTTCGAAAATTACTAAAAATTAATCAACAATCACTGTCCATCCGAATGTATCTTCTTTTCTGCCCCATTGAATATCGGTAAGTTCTTTGAACAGTTGAATAGAAATGGGACCGGGCTCATCACTGACTTTATAAATTTCATCCTTGTACATCAATTTACCTACCGGAGAAATAACGGCGGCGGTGCCGCATCCGAAGCATTCGGCTAACTCACCCGATTTTATCCCGTCAATAATTTCATCGATAGAAATATGCCTTTCTTCCACTTCATAGCCGAGGTGCCGTGCGAGGACAATAACGGAATCGCGGGTAACGCCTTCGAGTATCGCACCATCCAGCTCCGAGGTGACTATTCTGTTATTAATAACAAAGCAGATATTCATTGAGCCGACTTCTTCAACATAACGTCTTTCTTTTGCATCCAGCCAGAGAACCTGGTCACATCCCTTTTCTTTTGCTTCTTCCCCTGCTAAAAGGCTTGCGGCATAATTCCCGCCGGTTTTAGCGGTGCCGATTCCCCCGATAGCAGCACGAATGTATTTTTCGGGCACAAACACGGTTACCGGTAAAAATCCCCTGCTGAAATATGCTCCGCTGGGGCTGAGAATAATATAATAAAGATACGAGCCGGAAGGTTTTACTCCGAGTTCCGGGTCGGTAGCAATCATGTTCGGTCGAATATAAATCGTTGCATTTTCACTCTGCGGAATCCAGTCCCTTTCCAGTTTAAGCAGTTCAAATAATGCCTGTTTTTGATCTTCAATAGGAACCGTAGGCATACACAGCCGTTTTGCAGAGTTATTAAATCGCCGGAAATTGCGTTCGGGACGGAATAAACCAATTTTGCCGTCGGCACGTAAGTAGCCTTTCATACCTTCAAAAACTTCCTGTCCATAGTGAAGCACAATGGCGGAAGGCGAAAGGGCTATATTTTCATATTTCCGTATAGCCGGATCGAACCATCCTTTACCTTCCTCATAATTCATTGTGAACATATAATCGGTAAAAATTTTGCCGAATCCAAGTTGTGTATCTTTCGCCGGTTTTGGTTTTAATTCCTCAACCGGAATCTTATTAATCTTGATATCCATTAAATCCTCCAAATATTATTCTTAATAGCACACCACTTATTCTTTTACTTTACTCGTTTTTCAGATGCTTGGCAATTACGATTCGCTGAATTTCTGTCGTGCCTTCGTAGATTTCCGTGATTTTGGCATCTCTCATGAACCGTTCTACGCTAAAATCTTTCAAATAGCCATACCCTCCATGAATTTGTACGGCTTGGTTCGCCACTCTGTTTGCCATCGGTGCACAGAAAAGTTTTGCCATAGAGGCTTCCTTCGAGTAGGATTTTTTCTGTTCCCGCAGGTAAGCGGCTCGATATGTTAACAGTCTTCCGGCATCAATTTCGGTAGCCATATCCGCAAGTTTGTTTTGAATAGCCTGATATTCAATAATAGGTTTACCAAATTGAACGCGTTCCTTTGCATATTTTAACGCTGCTTCGAATGCGCCCTGTGCTATACCAATAGATTGTGCAGAAATACTTACTCGCCCGTCGTCCAGAATATTCATTGCGATTTTAAATCCTTCCCCTTCGCCGCCGAGAAGGTTAGCTTTGGGTACCCTGACATTATCGAAGATAAGTTCGACAGTATCTGAGCTGCGTATGCCCAGCTTGTTTTCCTTTTTACCGATTTTTAAGCCTTCGGTTTCCCGTTCTACAATAATTGCACAAATGCCTTTGTGGCGGAGTTCGGGATTAAGTGTAACAAAAATGATGTAATGGGTAGCGTTTCCACCGCTCGAAACCCACATTTTTGTTCCGTTTAAAACATAGTGGTCTCCATCTGGAGTAATAAGAGTTTTCAAAGCCGCCGCATCCGAACCGGAACCCGCCTCCGACAATGAATATGCTCCGAGACCCTTTCCGCTTGCTAATGGGACAAGATATTTTTGCTTCTGTTCTTCCGTACCAAACTTATATAAACCTTCACAAAAGAGGGTATTATTTACGGAAACGATGGTTCCTACGGCTGCTTCAACGCGTGAAAGTTCCTCAATAACTATTGCATAAGCAATGCTGTCGAGACCGGCGCCGCCGTATTTTTCAGGAATAGCTACCCCCATAAAACCGAGTTCGCCAAGTTTCTTTATCTGTTCGTAGGGGAATTCCTGTTTTTCGTCACGTTCCTGAACACCCGGGGCAAGTTCTTTTTCGGCAAACTCTCTTACCGTTTGCCTGACAAGCCGGTGTTCTTCCGACAATTCAAAATCCATGAGTATTCTCCAAATTTGTATATTTATAATTTCCTTATTAGTACATTAAGATACAAAATTAAATCTTACCGGCTATGCTCAATAAGGCTGTGTTTAAATCTGTTATGCTATTCCCCGGCATAATCCGACGCACATCTAAAAATTATGCACCGAAAAATCTCACACCCATACCATCTGTCAATAATCGATTCGATTATTAATATTCATAAAATCCTATTCCGGTTTTTTTGCCGAGATGATTAGCCGCAACCATTTTTCTGAGAAGCGGGCATGGGCGGTATTTTGAGTCGCCGAGTTCCTTGTGCAGTACTTCCATAATCGCTAAACAAACATCAAGACCGATAAGATCAGCAAGAGCTAACGGACCCATAGGATGCCCCATACCGAGCTTCATAACGGTATCGACAGCTTCTTTATCAGCGATTCCTTCCTGCAGGCAAAAAACCGCCTCATTAATCATCGGGAGCAGGACGCGGTTCGAAATGAAACCGGGATAATCCTTGACCACCACAGGCGTTTTATCCAGTACACTGCACAGTTCTATTATTGTTTCAGTGCATCTATCCGACGTTTCGAGACCCCGGACAATCTAAACAAGTTTCATCATCGGAACAGGATTCATAAAATGCATCCCG
>LJUD01000261.1 GCA_001304035.1 bacterium SM23_31
GAAATTATCAACGTAATTGCGGTTTTGCCGTTCAAACGCCCCAGGGTTTGCGCATCTTCCAGGGTATCGAGAACTGCGGCGACATCCTTTACAGCAACGCGTCCGCCGCTAACACTCTGGCGGATTATGACATTACTCAACTCTTCAATGCGGTCTACTTCACCGATTGTTCGAAGGATATACTCCGACCTTCCGACGTTCATTGTGCCGCCGGGAATGTTTAAATTTTTCATTGCGATACTGTTAACCACTTGATTCAAGGCAAGACCATAGCTGCTTAGCCTTTCCGGGTCGACTTCAACCCGGACCTGCCTTTCCCGGACACCGCCGAGTTCCGCCCTTGCAATATGTTTTATATCAAGTATGTCACGCTGTAAATCCTCCGCAATTTCTTTCATTTCTCTTTCCGGCAGGGTGCCGCTGATTATCACAAAAATCATCGGTAACATAAAATCAGTAGTCAGTTCAACATACTCCGGTCCTTCTATGTCTTCCGGCAGATTGTCAATCTTTTCAACTTCAGATTTTAGGTCCTGAAATAATTTATCGTATTTTTCATCGCTCATGTTTTCGAATTGGACACTTATCTGAGACACTCCCTCAGTGGATGAAGAAGTGACCATTTTTATATTGTCTACGTTATTTATTGCATCTTCAAGAGGTATCGTAATAAGTTTTTCGATCTCTTCCGGATTGACTCCGCTGTAGGTTGTTACAACAATCAGCCAATGAAAGTTAATATTGGGCGTAAGATCACGCGGCAAGTCGATAAGCGATATCGTCCCCAATACAAGCACGCTGACCAATACCAGATTAACAAGTACAGGATTCTTTACCGAAAACTTTGCAATATGCACAGACTGCTCCTATATTTATATAATCAATTCTTTCAAAAATTAATTTCTATCATTACTCATGAATAACTCATTAAATTCCTTCTAAACCGCAGATGGATATGATGCAATGATGCTTATGATAACCATTCCGTATCAGGGATTCAACTATACGGGGCTGTTACTCAAAACATATTGCATTTTATTTTATCCGCACCGGTGTACCGTCTTCGAGGTTATACTGACCGACGATGACCACAGTCTCACCGGGCTCGATTCCCGATACGACCTGTATCTCTTCTCCCTTTACCTGCCCGATCTCTACATTCCGTTCATGAGCTTTTTGCCCATCCACAATATACACAATATTTCTTCCGAAACGTTCGATAACGGCATCGCGGGGAATCAACAAAACATTCTCAAGTACATCACTTTGAATATTGACCCGTACAACCATGCCTGATTTTAATGTTTTTTGCTGGTTGTTAGGGACAATAATCTCAACGGGAAAGGTATGTGACTCCGGGTTTGCTTCCGGGGATAGTGTAAATACAGTTCCCATGAATTCAAAACCCGGGTATGCGTCAGCGTAAACGGCAACCGGAATATTTTTTCTAATTTTACTTATATCGCTTTCCGATATTCTCACAATTACCTTGATCTCACCGATATCCACAACTTTGACGACCGGTTGATTCATTATAATCATATTTCCTGTTTGAACATTTTTTTCGGCTATTTGCCCGCTGATAGGGGCAGATATCCGTGTATTGCGCACCTGCCGTTGAGCGCTTTTTACCGATGCCTCAGCGGAAAGAAATGCGGAACGGGCGAGCTCGTGCTGTACACGGACATTTTCAAACTCGCTTTCCGATACCTCCTCATTCTTTAAAAGTACCTGGTAACGCTGCAGGTCTTTTCTGGCTTTTTCATACGCTGCGGCGGCATTGATCAATTGAGCCTCTGCCTGATCGAGAGCGAGACGCGCTATTTCATCATCAACAACTGCAATCGTGTCGCCTCTTTGAACAAAGTCGCCAACTTTTACATCCATTTGTACAATTCGCCCTGCTGTTTCGGCAGCTACTACAACCGACTTCACCGGTAAAGTCATGCCTGTTTCGGAAATATACGTGATGATGTCCCCGCGTGCCGCTTGAGCAATTTCCACCCAAACAGGCTGAAGGTCGTCCGATATTTCAGAATTGCCCATCTTCGGATCTTGTTCAGCAGTTTTGTTAATGTATTTATATACAAAATTGCCAATAATTATCAAGCCCAGTATAATCAGCGCTATAATTACCACTTTTTTCATTACATCTCCCATATTGTTTTCATTTTATCAGTAAATCCGCTTGCAAAAAGCTAAAAAAATCGGAAATAATTGAAATTTATTAAAAACCAATTTGTTTATCTGAAGAATTTACTTCAATTGAATTACTCTTAATTAAAAAGTCAATCACGTTTGGAAGTACTAAAATTTTCTAACTCGACCAAAGGTTTTCCAAGCGTGCGTTCCAATTCCGCTCCGGCGACAAGCAGTTCGTACCGGGCGTTAATGAGGTTGACCTGCGCTGTGGTTTCAAGTACTTGCGCATCGATTAAATCTATATTTGAGGCTAATCCCAAATCATACCTGTTCTGAACGAGCTTGAGATTGTCCGCTGCATGCGACAGATTCTTTTCAAATAAAGTGATACGCGCAAGGGAGGTTTTTATTGTATTATACGCAGTGAAAATCGCAAGCATAATGTTCCTATCGTAATCCTGCTCCAGTTTTTCCGATTGACGCACTTCCGCCCGGGCTTTTTTCAAATCGGAAACATCTCCGAATCCGCTGAACAAAGGATAGCTTAATTGAATTGTTGCGTCCCAGAACTTGAATCCGTCCAGGGCGGGAGTGTCATTTCCCTGCCAGGAATAGTTGTAAGCGAAATTGATTTGCGGTAAAAATTCGCTTCTAACGGCTTTTTCGGCGCTCTGCGACAGGCTTGTCTGCAGCACTGTCAGTTGCTTTTCATAATTGTACCGCAGAGCTTCACTGTGTAACCGATTCAATTGAGTTTGCCGGTCGCCGCTCACTATTTCCGTGTACCGCATCTCAAATTGCATAAATTCGCCTTCAGGGATTTCGACAATATCAAAATTTTCTAATAAATCTATGCCGATAAGTTTTGCCAGCGATACTTTGGCAATCTCTTCGGCATTTTCCGCTTCGATTAAATTGCTTTCTTCAGACGCTACCTGCGCCTCCCAGCGGAGTATATCCGATTTGGGTCTGATACCGAGTTCGTTTTTTGTTTTAACATTCTTCAAGTTCAGGCGCGCTAATTCAAGCGCCTTTTGACGTACACGAACGAATTCTCTGCTCTTTGCAAAATTAAAATATGCTTTAACAGCCTGCAGTGTAATTTCCGCTTCGGCGTTTTTCAGGCTTAAGCGGTCACCTTCATGCATTAACTTTGCTATTTCCAGATTGTTTGTTAACCGCCCGCCGTTGTAAATCGGAATTGTAACGGAAAAACTGCTCTGATAAGTGTTTTTGAACAGAAGAGGGGGAATATCGATGTCTTCAAAACCCGGAAACGACTTTAAACCCTCGATTGCAAAGTTAGCGTTGCGGACGGAAAAATTGTCGACTTTTGTGATGCGCTGATTGACTGCAACCTTCGGCAGAAACCGGGAATAGGCTTTTTTTACTCCCCAATCCGAGGCTTCCAGCTTGCTCTTAGCTGCCGACAGTGAAAGGTTGTTTTCCAGTGCGATGCCGATAATCTGCCGTAATGAATACCGGTTTTCCTGCGTATTTTGCGCAATTAAAGGAGCCGTCTTTAAAACAGCACTAAAGAGAATTAACAAAACGCAAAAAAAACAGGCGCATTTTTTTAATTTTTCAATTCCATACCTTAACATGTTTGTTCCTCTGTATTTAATATTAAATTAATCGGAAATTTTGTTGAAAAAATTCAAAATTACAATGATTATTTATCGAAACGACTACGCGGATACAGGATTAGATCATGCATTCATGCACGTTTTATATTTATATAAATTGTTATGCTATTTCAAAACAAACTATTCTAATCTTGAATAAGTTTCAAAAAAAAGTGTATTTTAAAAAACTATTGATTGTGCAATGAATTTTCTATAAAATAATGTTTATAAATTGCTGTAAAATAAAACCATTCATAGTCTAAAAAGTAAGGAACAATTCTGAGTGAGGAAACAGCAGCAATTTCAAGTCCAAGCTTAAAATAGTGTAACAGCCGTAAAGTAGCGGCTTATGCCAACATCCGTGTTCGTTAATTATTACATGTCACAAATCTTTAACTCATTTTTCAAGGGTGTTCAGGATAAAACATTAAATAAAATGCCTTCGGTTTCGGACAGCGAAAAATTCAAACATTTGATCGAGCCGTTCTCTTATGACGGCGGCGAAGTATGTTGTTTACTTCTGCACGGCTATACAGGTTCGCCGTCCGAGATGAGGCCCTTAGGGGGTTTTCTTGCCCGGCACGGTTTTGCCGTAACATGCCCGCTTTTACCGGGACACGGCACATCCCCCCGCGAGCTTAACAAGTGTGTTTGGTATGATTGGTATCAAGCGGCTGAGGAGGAATGGAAGCGTCTAAAACCGAAACACCGGAAGACTTTTGTAATCGGGCTCTCCATGGGAGGGGGTCTTGCCCTGTACCTTGCTGTCCATAACAAGGTCGACGGCATTGTTATGCTCGCATCGGGTGTCAAGCTCGGAGACTGGAGGCTTCCGATACTGCCGTTTGCCCGACGGATCATTTCAAAAATAAAGAAAACCCGTAACGCTTATGCACGCGGTCCGAACCGGACCCGCTTCGCATACGAGTATAATCCCACACAATCAACACAGGAGCTTGTGAATTTTTACCGTCATCTTAAGAAGGAACTATCGAAAGTTACTGCACCGCTGCTTGTCATCCATTCAAAAAACGACATTATAATGCCGTTTAAAAACACGGAAATGGTTATTTCCGGTATCGGCTCAACAGATACAAATGTCGTAGCACTCGAAAAAGCAGGACACGTTATAACGCTCAGCGAAGAAAAAGAGAAAATACATCAAGAAGTGCTGGAGTTTGTTTCCGGGCGATAAGCGCAATTTTAGTTTATTCGAGATTTTGTTTGAAAAAATTTGTTAATACTCGTATAAGGGGGAATCTCTTTCAAATAATATCCCATTTACTGAAAATACCATTTATAAGTAGCATCCCCAAATCCCGTGTACCCGGGATAGATTATTCAGGTTAAATACTAATACTATCTAATTTATTTGCTCGGCGATCCCGAGTACTCGGGATACAGCGAAGTAAAGACTATGCAAAATGCAAAAAATTTAATGACCTTAGTAGTAATT
>LJUD01000262.1 GCA_001304035.1 bacterium SM23_31
TTGAGAAATCTTCCAAAATCCGAATCCGTATTTCTACCGCACCCTTCAACTATATTGGAAGGTATAGATATACCGGCTCTCCTTATCTGACTTGTAAGCCCGTATATTTCCTCTTTTGGAAACTTTAAAGTCGCTCTGTAAATTTTAAGAGTTAAATCATGACTTTTTTGCCATACCTTCAAATTCTTAAAATCCTGCATCTCAAGTCATCCTTTTTCTTATACTAAAAGCTAACAGCTGACAGCTAATAGCTGATAGCTATAAAAATCATTCCGAGCGGATTGCTTCGGACGGCATCAAGCGTGATGCTTTCCAGGCTGGGTAAATCGTTGCACCTATGCACAGTATCATAGCTACCAGCCCGATTTTAAGGAAATTCATCCAGTTTAGATCAACCGGGAATGTACTGACGTAATATACCTCTTTACTGAGCGAAATTATGCTATATTTATTTTGTATATAACCGAGAATCAGAGTGAGTATCGACCCGGACATTACTGCAACAATACCGATTACGATTCCATCGATAAAAAATATTTTAATAATCGACGACGAGGATGCCCCTATCGACTTCAGGATTCCGACATCTTTCTGCTTTTCTAATACAATAAGTATAAGCGTACTGACAAGATTTATTGCACCGAGCATTATGATCATTCCGAAAGCAATAAGAATAGGTAATCTTTGAACGTTCAGCCAGTCGAACAGTGTATCGTTCAGGTCATTCCAAGTTCTGGCAAAAAGCGGATACCCCATCTCTTTATCCAACCGGTTCCTGATGGTGTCTGCCAGTGCAATATCATGCAGTCGTATGTCGATGCCGGAAATTTTACCCGGCATTTTAAAAAGAGATTGTGCTTCATTAATATGAATAAAAGCAAAAGTATTGTCAAATTCTGACATGCCGGTATCAATCGTCCCGCGAAGCTCAAAAATCAAACGGTTCGGAATACTGATTATTCCGGCACTCACATCCGGCGGACTGGCAAGAATTACACTGTCGCCCAATGAAATATTAAATCGCTCTACAAGGTCGACTCCAAGCAAAATACCCGGAACGTCATCGGCATTCACACCTAAATCGATACTGCCCTCACTGATAAACGACCCGACATCAATCACCGAATTTATCTTTGCCGGATCGATTCCACGAATCATTACTCCATCTTCCTGCGGGTCGTACCGGAGGATACATGCCTGTTCAATAAAGGGTGAAACGGCGGCAACCTCCGAGTAGCCGAGTATTCGTCTTTGGATTTCTTCATGATTTTCGATCGGTCTATTGTGAAAGGCATCCAGGCGGAGATGTGATTGAAAGCTTAATATTTTCTCCTTAATTGTGTGTTCAAAACCGTTCAGTACTCCAAGGGTAAGAATTAAGGCGGCGATCCCGATGGATAATCCTGCAATCGAAATGTACATGATAAGCGTAATAAAGCCGGTTTCTTTTTTCTGGATCAGATAGCGTTTTGCAATAAGATATTCAAAGAACATAATGACTCTCGATATCGCTTAATCATCCTGCGGCTTCATCTGAGGAAATAAGATTACATCTTTTAACGAATTTGTATCTGTCAGCAATATGGACAACCGGTCGATACCGACACCTATCCCGGTTGTCGGGGGCATTCCGTATTCCAGCGCCATAATATAATCTTCATCGAGCACCTGTGCTTCTTCATCTCCCAACCTGCGCTTCGCCATCTGGTCGAGAAATCTCTGCTTTTGGTCCTGCGGGTCATTCAACTCCGAATAACCATTTGCAAGCTCAAATCCTGCTGCGATCGCTTCAAAACGCTCAACAATGTCCGGATTAGAAGGATTTTTCTTTGCAAGAGGTGAAGTTTCGCTCGGATAATCTATAATAAATGTGGGGTGAGTAATTTTTTTCTCTACAAATTCGTCAAAAATTTCTTCAATTATTTTTCCCGGACCCCAAAATGGTTCGGTTTCAATCTCCAATTCGTCTGCATACTTTTTCAGCAGGGCAAGACCGGCACCATCTACATTATATCCCGTATACCGCTTAATAGCTTCGGTCATCTTCAGCCGTTCCCACGGAGGCGTTAAATCAATTTTCTGCCCCTGATAAGTAATTTTCATAGAACCGGTAACTTCCTGCGCAATAGCGGCAATCATATCTTCGGCAATTTCCATCATGAATTCATGGTTTTTATATGCCACATATAACTCCATCATGGTAAATTCCGGATTGTGAAGGCGGTCGATTCCCTCGTTGCGGAAATCTTTGGCAATTTCAAACACGCCCTCAAAGCCGCCGGCTATCAACCGCTTCAAATACAGTTCATCGGCAATGCGTAAATAGAGGTCGGTATCAAGCACATTATGATGCGTTTTAAACGGGCGGGCACTTGCCCCGCCGTAGACCGGCTGGAGTACCGGTGTCTCAACCTCAATATAGCCCTTGTTCTCGAGATAACGCCGCATAGAAGATACAATTTTTGCGCGGGTGATAAATATTTCTTTTACCTCCGGATTAACGGCAAGGTCGAGATAGCGCCTCCTGTACCTGAGTTCTTTATCGGCGAATGCATCATGGGTTACCGTTTTACCGTCAATCTCTTCTTCTTTCACAATGGGGAGCGGCAGCAGCGTTTTTGCGAGCAGTTGAATATCCTCGGCTGCAACGGTTATTTCACCGGTTTTCGTACGAAAAATCCGCCCTTTTACGCCAAGAAAGTCGCCTATATCGATAAGCCCTATAAGTTCATACTGCTGTTCGGAAATTTTATCTTTACGGACATATATCTGTATTTTCCCTTTGAAATCACGTAAATGTCCGAAGATAGCCTTTCCCATTTTCCGGATCGCTGTACAGCGGCCCGCTACGGCGACTGCTGCCTGCTCTTTTTCAAGCGTCTCAAATTGCTCAACAATGTCGACGGTATAATGAGTCCGGTCGTACTTGGTTGGATATGGGTCTATACCGAGTTTTTTGATTTTTTCCAGTTTTCCTAACTTGACCTTTCGCAGTTCTCCGCCATAGGTATCTTCATCGCTCACATTGAGCTCCTTTAAATAATTTACGTTTCTATGAAGCTTTAGTAAAATCTTAAATATTTAAAATTATTCATAATAATTTTCGGGTAGCCGCACACTTTAGTGTGCGCTTATAGTGAAATTACACCTTATAATAGTGTGATAATTACATATTATACCGATTTTTTAACCAACGGTTATCTCCCCGTAGGAACACGCCGCGGCGTGTTCAAGATATTCGGCATGTTAACGGGATTCACAAGAACACGCCGCGGCGTGTTCCTACAAATATAAAACAAATAATATATATAAAAACAACTTGTTCGAATCACGCCAGGAGACCTTCACCCAGTGACCACTGCGTTGCGGGATCACTTCGCTGCAAAGCGGGATAGCCGGATAAAAAGTTGATAATTCTATTTACTTTTGGTAAAAAGATAAATTTCTGCTTCTTCTCTATATGGAAATAAAATATCTTCGGTATCAGACAGCACTTCAAAACAATTCTTGTTGCTGATAGAGCGGTCTGAGTACAGTCTATTGGCTATTTTTCCTGTTTCATAAGAGATATATCCCTTTAGTTCTCCCTCTAAAGGTATAATAATTTGTTTCTCGATTTCTAAATCTTTGTTGAGAACAAAAATGGGCAAATTCTTTTTGTCAATTTCATTCCCTAAAGTCTGACGAACCGGCAGCGCATAAAACTTGTTGTTTTTATAAATAATATCCCAAAACCAGGATGTTGATGCAACAACCGGTACTTTTACTATTCCAGCTCCCGCGACTGTTAAGTTTCTTAAATTTTTTTCCATTTTTTCAGCCTCTTTTGTATGACTTTCCTTACTTGGCAGATATGGAAAAACGTTGTCTAATTTTTCTTCTCTTATGAGCGTGCCGGACTCATCAAAAATTTTTATAACATGTAAGGGTTCCAGAAATATGTAGTAATTTCCATTTGGATGCTTGAATGGGGTTCCGGCTGACATCATGCTATTTATGGAAGGGGCTGAATGCACAACAGGTATTTCACCAATTTCCTGAATAATTTTGCCTTCCCGTGAAAATACGGTCATAAAATATCCCCTACCGGGAAGATTTATCACAATTTCGCGCTTTTGAGTTACAAACAAATTGGCTTTATAAATTCTACTGATTTTAAAAGAATTCAAAAATTTCCCGGACTTATTAAAAATAGAAATTCTTTCGTTTCCAACTTCGTAAACATAAATATCACCTTCATCATCTACATCAAAATATGCCGGGCGAAGCAAATCCCCGGGACCACGACCTTCTCTACCTATTTTACGAATAAATTTCCCATCATCAGTAAACACATAAAAGCATACATTACCAACATCAAGCACAACTTTTTCTTTGGTAGACGGAATTTCTCTAATTTGATAAGGTTTATAAAGGCCTTCATTAGCAAACGTATAATCAACATCGATATAAACTTTTCGTTCATACTCTACAGTTGGAATTTCCTGGCTTAGAACCAATGAATTATAACACAGCAAAATTATTAGAAAAGGTGTTACATGCGAGATAAATAATCCTGCTCTCATTTTGACGATAGTGCGTTGGTAATAAAGCCAGGCAAATATTCTGTTAAAAAGGTTTGCAGTTCTCAAACTTTCATCCTTTTGCTGCGGGTTTAACGTAATTTTGAATCTGCTTGAAATTTCATCTAAACGCCGCAAGGCCGGCTTCTGCATAAGACGCACGAGCCGGAATTTTCACAATTTAAACTACATCTACAAATGTTTTTTCTGAAGCAGGAAAGCATGCACAAACCTGTCGAGGTCGCCGTCGAGCACAGCCTGCACATTACCGGTTTCGATGTTGGTTCTATGATCTTTGACCAGATTGTACGGGTGCAAAGTATACGACCTGATTTGATTGCCCCAGGCAATATCGGTTTTACTTTTTTCTAACAGGTCTATTTTTTCTATCTCTTCCTGCTTTTTCAAAGCGTATAGCCGGGATTTAAGGACTTTAAGCGCATTTTCTTTATTTTTATGCTGCGACCTTTCATTTTGACATGTAACTACAATCCCGGAAGTAATGTGCGTAATTCTAATAGCCGAATCGGTTTTGTTTACGTGCTGCCCGCCGGCTCCGCTCGAGCGAAACGTATCGATCCGTAAATCTTTTGGAAGAATTTCAATTGTAATATTGTCCTCGATTTCAGGATATACAAAGATGGAC
>LJUD01000263.1 GCA_001304035.1 bacterium SM23_31
TAAAAGCAGAAAAAGGCAAGCTGGCATTTAAAGCCGGTGAAAATGTCAAGGTAAAATTCAAAGACGACCACATAAATTATTACTCAAATATATCTGGTTATTTAGAGTATGAAGGCGGCACTTTAAAAGTGCATGCACCCTTTTGGATTTCAGAAGACTTTATGGAGGCACATTATATAGGACTGCCGGCTGTAGACGGGATTGTAAAGCAACTCACGTCTGATGAGTTATATGATCAGATGTATGATAAACAGATAAAGCACGGGATCATTGTTGAAGCGATAGAAGACATTGTTAATCCGCGGAAAGACGGTAAAAACGGTTTTGCCGTAAAATTAATTGCGGAAGGCGAAAGAGAAAAGAAAGGGGAAGACTCAAAGATTGAACTTTTCTTTGAGAAAGACAGGCAAGCGGGAAAAATCCTCGAAGACGGCAGGATGGATTACAGAGAGATAGACATTGTTAAGACGGTAAAAAGAAATCAATTAATTGCCGTGAAGCATTTACCAAGAGAAGGACTTAAAGGTAAAAATTTGAAAGGTGAAATAATACCTGCCCCAAAAGGGGACAACATAAAGTTTAATGCATTAAATAACATAAAAACTGTTGCAGGGCATGGAAAGATATTATATTACTCCACGATTGAAGGCATGGTTGTTTTAGTCGGTGATACCGGGATAAGCGTTAATCCGCAATTTGAAATAAGGGGAAATGTAGACTATAGTACGGGTAACATCGAATTTAATGGTGATGTGCATATAAAGGGTTCGGTAATATCGGGTTTTAAAGTAAAAGCCGAGGGAGATATTATCGTAAATGAAATGGTCAATCAAGATGTTGAATTAATATCAAGCGGAAACATAAGTGTCGCACAGGGAATAATAGGAAGGAATAACAACACAAGGATAACAGCAAAAGGAATGGTTACGGCGCAATACGTGCAGAGTGCATATATTGAATCGGGTGCGGATGTGATTATCAAGGATTATATCATGAACAGCATTATCAAATCAAAAGGAGAAGTAATAACTCCCGATAAAGACAAGAGCCATAAAGGTACCGGCTCAATAGTGGGCGGCGAAATAATCGCAATGAAAGGAATAACCGCTAACTCCATCGGCTCCGATTATGCAAAAATGACCAAAATTATTGTCGGAGTCGATTTTGAATATGATACAAAAATAAAAAACTTCAATAAAAGTGTAGAATATTGTGATCATGAAATATCAAAAATGTTAAAATTTCTGAAATTGGGATTTCAGAATATCGACACTCTGAAAAAACGGGTTGCTAAACTGCCAAAAGAAAAACAAAAACCGTTTATCGAAGGATTCGAAAAATTGAAAGAGATTGGCAAACTTAGAAATGAAATCATCACAAAAAAGGAAAGCCTGATCAAAGCAACCGACGAATTATCACAACAAGCAAATATCGTAGTAAAACAAGGACTATATCCCAGGGTTTTCATCCAAATCGGTGAAATAAAAACCAGTATACAAAAACTCTATGAAAAAATCAGACTGAAAACAAGTAAAAATAAAAAAGAAATTGAATTTTTAGCTTTTAAATAGAAAAATCTTAAAACTTATCTCGGTTAAATACTTACTATTATAGACAGCCTCCAATAAACGAGACTATTACAGCCAATCTAATAAACGAACCACGGGAGAATTATGAAAAATTCATTGTATTTTCATTAATCCTGCTTTTTGTCGCTTCTGCATCTGTCCGGACTAATTGGTACAAAACCGTCTCTCCCCGGTACCATTAACACCCTAAGGGGGGTACGATCTCTGTACCAAGTTCCACATTTAAAGATTATTTGTTATTGATATTCAACAAAATATTTTGTAATATGTTGCTTTATAATTAAAGACTGCTACAACCAACCCTAATCCACTAATACAAAAGGAGATTGTTATGAGAAAGTTAGTAACATTTCTGCTTATTCTCCTTTTTGCAACCTCAGCCTTTGGACAGAGTTCAGTCTGGTTTAACGGCTCATTTGATGACGCAAAGAAGAAAGCAGAAAACGAAGGCAAGCTCCTCCTCATCAATTTTTACTCTGATGGTTGAGGCTCATGCAGATTGCTGGACGAGCAATTCTTCAGTAATGAAAAATTCCACCCCTATGTGAACAGTAAGTATGTTGCGGTCCGTGCAGTACGAGGAGAGGAGTCCGGTGATGCTCTTTATGAAGAGTATAACGTGCGGGCTACACCCACCGTTGCGATTACGCAAGCAAACGGTACCGAAATAGACCGTGTCATCGGGTACAGCGCTCCTCCTGAGGGTTTTATGGACCGTCTGGAGGAATCCCTTAACAGTGAAACCACATTTGCAAATCTTCTTAAGGGATATAATGAAAATCCTGATGACCTTAAGGCGGCATACAAGCTTGCTTCGAAGTACAATGATACTTACAGAACAGACCAGGCAAATGAACTGTTCGAAAAGATTTTAACACGCCCTGATGAAGCAAAGAAGATTATGGTGCCGTTTGGAAGCGAGGGTGAAGTCATAAGCATATACGAACAGGCGAAGTTTACACAGGGTAACCTCGATGAGTTTATCGAGGAATTCCCGGACAGCAAACTTGCCAGAGATGCATACACAAGGCTGGCAAGAACACATTCTAATGGGAGAGATGTAGAAAAGGACGGGCAATTTTTTAATAAAATGCTTGAAAAATATCCTGAAGATATAAACCTGCTCAAATATTTTGTTACGTTTTGCGTTCGCAGCAAAACCGATGTTGAACGCGGTTTGAAAATTGCAGAGAAAATTAATACAGAGACCGGTGTTTCGGATCCGGCTCATACCAAAAACTACGCAGAACTGTTAGCTTTGAGCGGCGACAATGAAAAACTGAACAGATTTTACGGGAAATCATTTGCAGACCGCCAGCGCGGAACGCTTGCGACAAACCTCTATAACTATGCGAGCTTCTGGATCAGCCGGAAGGAAAATCTCGAAGATGCGCTTGCGAAGGCGCGAATGGTAGTAGAGCTTCGTGACGGCAATCCCTCATACAGGTCGCGTGTGGCTCAGCTGTTCATTCAGGCTGAGAACCTTGAAGGCGCAATGGAAATTTACGGTTCGGAGTTCGTTAATGATTATATGTCGGATGCGAGAATACTATATTCATACGCATCTTTTTGGGGACGGCAGGAAAAAAATCTGGAAAGCGCACTCGAGGCAGCCAAAAAATCTGTAGAATTAGACCCTCAGCCGAATAGTTATGACGCACTCAGCCTTATTTACTGGAAATCAGGAAAGCTTAATGAAGCAATAAAAGCGGAAGAAAAAGCGCTTGAACTTTCCCCCGAAAACGCAAGATATTTGAAACGAATTGAGGATATTAAAAAGGAGATAAAAAAATAAAAATATTTTAAACGAGAATTCTATTGAATGTTGAGATTACATTGTTATTAAGAACTATTGAATTTTAATATAATTTTTTTGCATACTTCGTAGTTAACGATTTATTTATCAACAAGAGAGGTAACCCATGAATTGGAAACGTGTATGGGTGAGTCTCTTGTGTATCTGTTTTACGCTGTTGCTCTTTGACAATTTACTTGCCCAGGACCGTCCACAGCCTTCTCAGCGCAGAATGGACTGGCAGCCGGAGATGGAAATCGGGGATACAGTAAGAGATTTTGAGCTTCCTATACTTGGAGGAGGCACGTTCAAGCTGTCCGAACAAAAGGGCAAGATCGTCGTCATGGAGCTGGGAGCCTGTACTTGACCGCCGTATTTAGCACATTTACCCGCAATGGACAGTTTAGCGGTCGATTATAAGGATAAAGGCGTGATATTCTACAACCTGTACACAAGAGAGCCTCATGCCGGACAAGACCATAGCAGGCGCTATAATGGTGATGAGCGCTATGACTTCACGAATAAGCCTCAGACGAAGACTGTGGAAGAACGTGAAGACTATGCCCTGCAAATGCTCAAGGACTTTAACCAGGTTCGTCCGATCATGATCGATATTTTCCCTGATCCAGAAAACGAAATCAAGCCGGTTCAGCAATGGCTTGGGGGAGGAGCACCTAACAGCTTAGCCGTTATCGATCGTGAAGGTAAGCTCTTTTTCTGGGAGCAATGGGCTAATCCCGAGAGCCTTAAAGAAAAACTTGAAGAAATGGCCGACAAGAAAAAGTAGTAAGATTTCTATCAAACCGCTTTTCTTCTAAAGATCCGCCTACGGCGGAAAAGATCAGACTTAGTCTGAAAAACGGGTAAATGTAATGAGTCAGATAGGCTCACAATTAGTAAAGGGAAGGCAGAATCCTGCCTTCCCTTTTGTTTAATCAAAATAAAGGAATAACAGCATGAAATTAAAAATTACAGCCATTATTGTGGTTTGTGTTTTATTCATATACGGCACAACGGTAAAGGTATCCGAATCAAACTGGGCATGCGGCACCTGCCATACTGAACAATATGAACGTTGGGTAGTTTCTACACACCAGACAATTGTCTGCCGTTCATGTCATATCGATCCCGGCATTTCAGGAGCATTTGATGCCCAGATAAACGGTTTGCAAAATCTATACGTCTCTATAACAAAGGGCAATGAAATCCAACCCCATGAAGACCCGCTGCCGATATCGACAAAGAACTGCACAGATTGTCATGCAGCAATTTTACGTTTCAACGAACTCGGCTATGCGGACACACCCGAATACAATACGCTTCAGGGTCAGGGATTGCTTATTGCCCATAGAACACATGTTGAAGATTATTCTATTGATTGCGTGGAATGCCACAGGGGAATCGTACACCGTAATCCGGAAGACATCGGTAAATATGACAGAAACTGGCCATTTATGGTAACGGACTGCAGTCCCTGTCATGACGGCAAGTATAGTGAACGTTTCAATATTGAAGTCACAAGTCTTGAAGACAATGAGAAATGTATAACGTGTCATCCATATATTGTCCCACCTACCGGGGACGGCATAATTCACAAGTAATATTTTTTGCATTAAGAAACGCTAAATTTATACTTCAAACCGTATTTTTGCATTAATTAAAAGGAAACGTATTGCAGGGAAAAATTCGGAATGTAATAAACGGCAGCTACAATGAAGGAATTACTGCACCTAAGATTTTAAGCGGTTTTTTTCTTTCCTTTACTGAAAAAGCCAAAAAGTTTATCACCAAGTGAACCTCTATCTTCACCCGTGCTCAG
>LJUD01000264.1 GCA_001304035.1 bacterium SM23_31
TCCGGAAGTATCCTTATCGAGCCGGTGAACGATACCGGGTTTTAGTACTCCGTTAATTCCTGAGAGTCCACTCATATGAAAAAGCAGTGCATTGACAAGCGTCCCGGAAACAATCTGCCCGGCGGGATGTACTATCATTCCCGCTGATTTATTAATGACGGCGATCTCGTCATCCTGATATATTATATCAACCGGGATATTCTCCGGCTCTATTGAAAGCGCCACGGGATCCGGAAGTGTTATTGTTATTGTGTTACCGGATGACACTTTATAGCTCGGTTTTACCACTAAATTATCATTACAAAGAACCGAACCGGTAACAATCAGATTTTTTATCTGAGAGCGGGATAAATCCGGGAAAGATGATGCTAAAAAACGGTCAAGTCTTGGAAAATATTCCGGTTTCGATGCACCCGGGACAAAAATAGTACGGATTATCGGCATTATACTATTATGGTTTTATTTATATGGAAGAAACGCTTGTTACTTTTTTACAAATATTGGAGGCGATTTTCTGATGCCTCGAGCACCCGGAAGATATAAATGTGTTATGATCAGAGGCCCATAGCAATATCAAAATATTAACAAACTTTGGTAAAAATTACTTTTCCGTCAGAGGCGGATCTGCCCCGCTTAGCGTGGCTGATAAGGCAAAATTAAGCTTTGTGTTAAATCTTAACAGTGAGATTTCCACTTTTCCCTCCTGCTGAGCCCCGAGGACCCGGGGCACAAATATCACCTGCACTAACAAAAGCATTTTTTACAAAAAATTTTGAAATTACTTTATATTGCCAATAAATTATAAGTGATTTTAAAGTTTTTTAATAATTGTTTTTTTATGAAAGATGATTCTTCAGGCTGAATGATAGCGGTTTATTCTCTTTTAATGCACTTACATTCAGGATCGAAAAGCCGATGATGTTCCCTTCTTTATCAACTTTTTCCATAATGGAGTCAATGTTTGTTTCCCGGAAATATCCGGTTTTACTTTCGAAGAGAACCTCGAGGAAATCTCCCTCTTTGTCAAACCAAATTTTTATTTCCTTTTCCATAATATTTCACCACTTTTTATTGCACTTGTGAAAAATGCAGTAATAATAAATAAGTTACTACCCAACACTTTAACAGCAACACATAAATATTTCTTAGTTACAGGTGTGTCGTCATAATTTCTAAAGAATAACTCAACAGTTGGGTCTGCTTTTGTTTTTATAATCATGTCGGGATTTTCCAAAGTTTCAGATAATTTGTCAACCTGTCCACGCATTTCCGGATGAATTATCTCTATATGCTCCTTCCGCTCAGCCGTTAATTTAATCTGCCGGCTGTATATATCTTTAAACCAAATCACATTAATAGTAGCGTGTTTATGCCATGGATTTTCAGAGGAAATGATAGTATATATAAGGAGAAACATACCGACCGAAACGGCTACATCCGCCACATTGAAAATAGGCCAGCGTTCAAGGTAGATGCCGGGAGTTTCAAAAAGAAATAAGTTATACGACGGAATATTGATATCCGGAATATTAACGTCTATAAAATCAACCACCTCTCCGAGCATGATTCTATCAAGCAAATTGCCGATTGCCCCACCAAAAATTACTGCAAGGGAAAAACGAGGCAAAAATTTTATATTCCGAAACCTGATCAAATAATACAGAATAGCTCCTGCTGCAATGAGAGATAAAATATTGAAAAAATATTTATTAGGAATTGCAATACCAAAAGCCATTCCCTGGTTCTGAATGTGAGTCAATCTTATCGTATCGCCAAAAACTTCAACGGATTCACGCAAGCCGATCTGGGTTTTGGCTATCCATTTGGTGACCTGATCCAAAAAAAAGACACTTAAGGAGATCAAGAACATTTTCATAATTAAAAACTCACTTTTGTTTGGTTTTGCAAGTATAACACATCGTAGCAATCGGAACAGCTTCAAGCCGCTCACGGGCAATGGATTTACGACATTTCACGCAGATACCAAACGTACCTTCTTTAATCCGCTTCAGCGCTAATTCCAGCCGTTCAAGATACTGCATTTCACGTGAGGCAAAAAGAAACGCTTTTTCCCGTTCCTGGGCGTCTGTACCCTGGTCAGCCATGTGAAACGAGTAAGAAGAATGGTCACCGGAAGCATCTTTTACCGTTGTTTCCATAGCGGTCTCCCGGAGGTATCCTAACTTATCAAGCAGTTTTTCTCTTTCTTCATTTATTAAGCTTTTAAAATGTTCCAAATCATTTTTGTTAAGTTTAGTCATCATATCTCCTCAATTTCAAATAATCGCTATTTATATTTAAGTTCCGTTAAAATACTATTTGGTTACCCGTTCAATCCCGACATGGGCATTTCCTATCTCGAATTCAAATGTTTTTTCGAATTCTCCCGGTCGAAATTCAGTCGATATTCCCGTTGCGAGCGTTTCACGGGATATGTATTCTTTTTCTTGTATAAGCGCATCCCGTACACTTGTTGATGCTTCCAAAAAGATCCTGATGCGGTCAACGACTTCAAATTTTGCTTCTTTTCGCATATTTTGAACACGGTTTACGAATTCACGTGCCAATCCTTCACGCAGTAATTCCTGTGTGAGATTCGTATTGATCCCCACAGTCGTGCTATTGTCCTCAACAATTTCTAATCCCGGGATGTTCTCGGTCATTATTTCGAGGTCTCCCGTGTTAAGAGTGTATTTTCTCCCGTTGACCAGAATAGCGAGCGTTTTTTCTTTTTCAAATTCACGCAATTGATCCGGTGATAACTTATTAATAATCTCTTTTGCAGCTTGAATATCGCCTCCGAGCTTTGGGCCTAATGCCTTAAAGTTGGGTTTTGCCACTTTTTGAGTCAGTTCAGATACGTCGGAAATAAATTTTATACGTTTAACATTAACCTCACCAAGAATAAATTCGGCGCCGCTTTCGATAATCCCCGATTGCCGTTTGTCCCTCGGAACGATGATTACCTCGGAAAGCGGCTGCCGGATTTTGATACCTGCTTTATTCCGCAGCGATCGCACTAAAAAACAGATACGCCTGATCCAGTTCATTTTTTCTACTAAAGAATTATCTCTGCAGGCAAACCAGGCATCTTCCGTTTTAGGAAAACGCTCGAGGTGCACGCTCACCTTATCAGAGCTGCCATGCACTTTCAAATTGCGGTATATTTCCTCCGAAAGGAACGGTGCAGTTGGAGCCATCAATTTGCATACCGTAATAAGCGCCTCATACAAGGTTTGATATGCGGCATCCTTATCCGGTCCCATTTCACTCTTCCAGAACCGCCTCCTGTTTAAACGGACATACCAGTTTGACAAGTCATTATTTACAAACTCTGAGATATCCCTTGCCGCTTTAGTAATATCATAATTGTCCATATATCTATTTGTAGTTTCAACTAACTGAGCCAGAGCGGAAAGCAGCCACCGGTCAATTTCAGGACGGTCTGCGGAGGGAACCACGTTATCTTCTTTATATGTGAATTTATCTATATTTGCGTATGTTGCAAAGAAAGAATAGGTGTTAACAACCGTGCCGAAAAATTTTTTGATTACGTCGCGTACACTTTCGGTATCAAACCGCGTAGGCACCCAGGGAGGACTGTTGCTTACGAGGTACCACCTCAGGGCATCTGCTCCTTCGTTTGCCAAAACTTCATTGGGATCAACGACATTGTCCCGGCTTTTGGACATTTTGATCCCTTCTTTATCCAGAATTAAATCCATACAGAGACAGCTCATGTATGCAGGTTTATCAAAAAGCAAAACAGAAATTGCAAGCAATGAATAAAACCATCCGCGTGTTTGGTCGACCGCTTCACTAATAAAATCTGCGGGGTAAGACTTTGCAAAAATATCTTTATTTTCAAAAGGATAATGCCACTGTGCGAAGGGCATGCTTCCCGAATCAAACCAACAGTCAATGACCTCCGGTGTACGCATCATCTCCCCTCCGCACTTACTGCATTCAAGAACAACTTCGTCGATATACGGTTTGTGTAAATCAATTGGTTCAGGAAGCGGATTACGGCTCTGCTTTTTAAGCGATTCAATACTATCGACAGACTGCAGATGACTACAATTTGTACAAATCCAGATATTCAAGGGCGTACCCCAGAACCTATCCCGCGAAAGCGACCAGTCAACGTTATTCTCCAGCCACAGGTGAAACCGTTTTTCGCCAACCTCTTTCGGTGCCCACATTACTTTTGCATTATTCGCAAGAAGGCGGTCTTTGAATTTAGTCGTTCTGATGTACCACGACTGCCGGGCATAATAGAGGAGAGGAGTATCGCACCGCCAGCAGTGTGGATAGCTGTGCAAATAGTCCTCGTCCCTGTATAGAATACCGGATTTTTCAAGGTCTTTCAGAATTAACGGGTCGGCTTCTTTTACAAATAATCCTTTATACGGGGGTATATCCTCCGTAAATTTCCCTTTTTCATCAACCGGCTGTAAAATTGGGAGGTCGTATTCTTTACCTGCATTAAAGTCGTCGTCCCCGAAAGCGGGAGCAATATGGACGACACCCGTTCCTTCTTCGAAGGACACAAAATCGCCGGCAATAACATAAAATGCCTTTTTGCCGGGTTTTATGAATGGGAAAATCTGTTCATAATCCATCCCAAGCAGGTCCGAACCTTTACAATATTTTAGTATTTCATACGGCTCCGTAATTACATTTTTACGCGATTCAGCTAAAATCATCGTACAGTCTTTTGTCTTTGCGTAAATATATTCTAAATTGGGATTAACGGCAAGCGCCACATTGGAAAGCAGCGTCCACGGTGTCGTAGTCCAGAGCAGTATGTACGTATTGTCCTCTCCCTTTACTTTCGCCTTTACATAAACGGACGGCTCTGTTATTTCCTGGTATCCCAGCGAAACTTCATGGCTGGATAGTGGCGTTCCGCAGCGCGGACAATACGGGAGAATCTTGTATCCCTTGTAAATAAGGTCTCTCTTAAAAAAGTTGTCCAGAATCCACCATATTGTTTCGATATAATCATTCGTATACGTTATATATGGATTCTCAAGATCGAGCCAGAATCCGATCCGTTCGGTAAGGCTATCCCAGTCCTGCTTATATCTGAATACGGACTCCTTGCACTTTTTATTAAAGTTATCTATACCATAATCAATGATTTTTTCTTTACTGTCGAGTTTTAACTCTTTCTCGATCTCAATTTCGACCGGCAGCCCG
>LJUD01000265.1 GCA_001304035.1 bacterium SM23_31
CAGTAAATTACTTATCAATTAAAGTATATTTGACCAAACATTTTTATTTGTATAAATATAGTAAAATGTGCTGAAAAATCCAAGAATGTTTATACATTTCATAAAATGCAGACAGAAAAAACTTTTTGACTGCAGAAATACAAAAGCGGCTAAATCCCGGAAAGTTTAAAAATATATATTTATTTTCGATGCCTGAAATACCATGCCTCTTAGGTCATTAAAGTATTAATATTATTATTCTTTTCTTGCTCTATTAAAATTTTTTTTTTATAATATGTTTAATACATTTTCCTCATTTTGCTTTAGGCAATAAATCGGTTTTAAAACAGAAAAATCACTCTAATTTAGGGGATTGACATGGCTAACCACTTTATGGATTTTTTTACTAACCATGTAGAGTTATCACCTGATGCAGTTTTTCAGAATTTCAAATTACAAAAAGACACTCTCTACAAAAATGTTTGTACTGTATTCGCCAATACGGTTCTTCAAAGGTCATTACCTTTCTCTGCAATATTAGCCTACAATACCAGTGCTGAAAAAGCGGCTAAGCAATTCCTTCGCAACTCTATTGAAAAATCATATTTTAAAGCCAGAATAGGAGATACTTTTTCAGCGCTATCCGAATTTTACAAACTGAATTCCGGTGATTTAGCCGTTTTTGTTCTTGCCGAATCACTGGATGATTATCTGTATTTTTGCGTGGAATCGCTCAATGATCAGTGCCGGATCGGAATAATTGACAAGGCGAAAGTTTCGGGTAGGCGAGATATTATTATAAATCTGCTCGATTATCTTAAGCTGCACGGTTACAAAGCAGAGCCGTTACTGGCATTGCCCGATACTATTACGTTGTAACTATAAGGTTATAAAATTAGTTCAGTAAAGTGTTTTTTGTTCTGATAGAGATTATTACTAAAATATGGTTGTTAGCTATCAGCGGTCGGCTTTCAGCATAAGATTTTGGACTGTTTCGCTTTTTGTTGGAACACAACGGCTTTTTTCCAAACGATCTTACTAACCGGTATGATTACATGTTTGACAGTACATAGAAACAAAGCCTGCCGTTATCGCTGCAGTTTATTTAGTCAGTTGACTTAGCACCGGCAGTCGTCAGTAAAACACGCCTTTTTTTTATTGGTATACAATCATGAATGAGAAAACTAAATGTTCTTATAAAGATTGCGAGAGAAACTCATGGAATCCTATAGAGAGTGAGCAACCATTTTGTATTTTCCATTCTCCCAGGATTGAGGATAAAAAAGATGATTTTAAAAAAGCATGGGAGAAATTTCTAAATGAACACAAAGATTACGATGGAAATTTTATTAATATTGATTGCAGTGGATTTGTTTTTCCTATCAATGTTTCTTTTAGTGATACTAAATTTTCTAAAATAGCTTCTTTTAGTAATACTAAATTTTTAAAAACAGCTTTTTTCGATAATGCCGAATTTTCGGATTGTGTTTCTTTTATAGATGCTAAGTTTTTTAATGAAGCTTCTTTCACTGATGCTAAATTTTCAAGTAAAGCTGTTTTCATAGGTGCTGAATTTTCGGGTAGATCTCTTTTCATGAGTACTGAATTTTCGGATTCAGCTTTTTTTATGAATTCTAAATTTTCGGGTTCTACTAATTTCACAGATGCTAAATATTTGAGAAAAGCTATTTTCAATAATGCAAATTTTATAGGTGTTGATCTTAGTTATTCCTCATTTGATAACTGCCGTTTTGATAATGTTAGAAAAGGAATTAACTACAGCCTAAAACCTGTCAAATGGAAAAAACCGGAAAAAAAGTGGAAACTATGGAAATATAAGAAGCTCAAAGAACCTATCCCTCCAACCAATTTTACGGGTATCGAAACGTCTGGTATAATTGCATCAACAAATCGTCAGTTTATTCGTGATATACAGGACCAGCAATTCATCAATCAGTTTAAAGAACGCCATAAATTCTGGTATTATTTATGGCATTATTCATCTGATTGCGGACGAAGCTTTGGATTGTTTTTAGAATGGTGTTTAGTTATTGCGCTTGTATTTGGATTCATTTATTGGTTCAATGGTGAATGCTGGTTCGAAAACTATGGAGAGTGGAATTGGATAACACCATTTTACTATTCGATTGTTACATTCTCTACGCTCGGCTTTGGAGATATTTCTCCAAAATTAGGAAACACCATTGCACAATTTACGGTAATGTTTGAAGTATTTCTTGGTTACTTAGGGCTCGGCGGTCTCATTTCTATTTTAGCTAACAAGCTCGCCAGCCGTGCATAAAGCCGGTCAAATGATGATCTGTGAAGATTGTATTCCGCTGAATAACCGTGTCTTTTAAAGTTATGTAATTTAATTCTGGGTCACAACCTCATATAAATTTCGTTTCCTATTAGCTGTGAAGATATAGAAAATACACTAATAGATGGGATATATTAATTCAGGAAAAACGATATTATTGACCGGGCGAGAACGTCTGTTCCGCAAGTGATGTTAGTGCTGCAAAGAAGTTTATCTTAACAAGTATCCATTATATGAAATTAGGAATGCGGCATTGTGCAGCGGCTTTACTTTTAATGAAAGTTGTTATCTCGGCAATTTAAAAAATATTTGTGAATTAAAAATATTTCCAAATGTATTATATAGAACGAATAATTTTATTGATTTTTAAATAATACTTTTTTACACTCAATCGGGAATTTTTATCCTCAAACTCCGAAAGTCTTTCTATATATTTTTTGCCTGTACACATCAATAGCGGTTTTTACAGTTTCTCATATATTTTCAGCTATAATAATTGATAAAAACGCTTAGTAACTCGATTAATTGCATGTCAGTTGTAAAAAAATCCAATTAAACATTAACAGTATGAATTAGGGAGGACTGTATGAAATTTCTCAACAAATGTGGGATGCATTTCCAACCGGTAATTTTTGCAGCAATTCTGATTTTTGGGGTGCTGATTTCAACCGGTTGGAGTCAGGACGTGTATCAGCAGATTTCACGCACAGACAGATTGGTCAATCAATATCCCGCTGTCTATGCAATAACGAATGTGCGTATTGTTGTAGGGGACGGGACAACAATTGGTAATAGTACAATCATCATTAAAAACGGCTTAATCGACGCTATCGGGTCAGATATGCCGGTGCCTGAAGACGCTGTCGAGATTGATGGCGTAGGGCTTACCGTCTACCCGGGTTTTATCGATGTTCATACTAATTTAGGCTTCGGATCTCGGCAGGGCGGTGGCGGTGGATTTGCTCAGCAGCGACCGACACAAACGCAGCAACAGCAGCAGCAAGAAGAACAACCCGAACCAAATACCCGTTCATTCGACGCAAATTTACGTCCGGATAAGACAGCTATTGACGACATCGATTTCGACGACAATAGTTTTGAGACTGCCCGTGAAGCGGGTATAACCGCTGCGTTAGCGGTCAACCGGCAGGGTGTTTTTCCCGGAAAAAGCTCCGTGGTGAGCACGTTTGTTGACGATCCCTTGAGCGGTGTCATTAAAGGTTCCTCGTTTCAATTTATACAATACAGCAATGTCCGCTCAGGCTATCCTTCAACGTTGATGGCAGTTGTGGCTTTTCAGCGACAGTCGTTGATGGATGCACAGTACTACATGGACCTCGAAGCAAGGTATGAGAAAAGCGGCAGGGGTATGCCGAGACCGGTATATGATTCCGTATTACGAGACCTGTTTCCGGTAGTTCGCGGTGAAGAAACGGTTATTATACCGGTATCACAGGAGAACGACATTATACGTGCGATAAACCTTGCAAAACAGTTTAATCTCAAGTACATGTTAAGCGGTGTGGTTGAAGGTTATCGTGTTATTGAGCTGTTGAAAGAGGAAAACGTACCGCTTATTGTGAGCCTCAATTACCCGCAGCCGCGCAGTACGACCGGATATGCCTTTAACATGCCGTTTACGCCGTACGAAAAAACCCCGCCTCCCGGCGGTGCAAGGCAGGAACGCGGTGAAGACCCTAACGAAGAACTGAGTAATGCTATTGAAGCCGAACTTCACGGCAATGCCAATACGCTGTATCAAGCCGGAATACCTTTTGTCTTGTCATCAGGCGGATCATACAACAACTTTATTGAGAATCTCCGTCAGGCTGTTAATGCGGGGCTTCCTGGCGACGTTGCCCTCGCAAAATTGACCACAGAGTCTGCGGAATTGCTCGGCGTTTCGGATGTGCTTGGCACGGTGGAACTCGGAAAAATCGCTAATCTCATCCTCGCTGACGGAGATTTGCTCGATGAAAAAACTGTTATACGGCATGTCTTTGTCGACGGGAAAAAGGTTGATGTGGTTATACCGCCCGGCGAAACCGGTGAAGACAGAGGCAGAATCCTTGAACCTGCTCCGGAGATTAATATTGACGGAACGTGGGATCTCACTACAGAATTCGGAACCCGAACCAGTACAATGCAAATGGTATTGAAAAGGGACGGCAGTAAGTTAACCGGTACCATATCCTCTCAATTAGGCGAAACGGTTATCTCGAACGGTTCTATAGAAGATGACAAAATCTCATTTTCGATTGCTTTTGGTGAGTTCAGCCTGACTTTTAAAGGTACAGTTTCAGGAAAAACCATGAAAGGTACAGCCGCAGCCGGCGAATACGGAACGTTGAACTGGTCTGCAATAAAACCGGATATGTAATAGGAAAAATAACATTGAAAATAAAATTATAGGAGTATGATATGCACGGAATTAAATTTAAATTGGTTGTCCGGCTGTCACTCATGTGCATGGCGGTTTTAGGATTTTCGATTCCTGCTTCAGGGCAGGACCTGTTTATCTCAAACGCCACGATCCTGACCGGCACCGGAGAAACAATAGAAAATGGTTCGATCCTTATTAGAAACGGCAAAATCGCCCAATTAGGCACGAACCTCAGCGTTCCATTCGGCGTCGAGGTCATCGATGCTACGGGTCTATATGCAATGCCGGGTATTATCGACGCCCATTCGCATCTGGCTGCATCCGGAATAAATGAAGGCACCACGCAGAATTCAGCGATGGCTGATATTTCTGACGCAATTGTGCATGACGATTACGGCATGTACCGTGCGCTTGCAGGCGGCGTAACTGCTTTACATACCCTGCACGGAAGCGCCAATGTCTTTGGAAGTAAGGATGAGGTGCTCAAACTCAAATGGGGACGCCCGTGGGAAGAA
>LJUD01000266.1 GCA_001304035.1 bacterium SM23_31
CGCTGGCGAAGGTGTTTGTATAAAGTGCTTGTTATCGCAAACTTCAATCAAATTTTTCAAGCTTGCCACGCTCGCTTGCATTCGTTTCTGAGTCCGTATCATTCCGTCTCAGCAGGGTTTTCCAAACAACTGACTGCAAATAACAGTAGTAACAAAAGACAGATCGTTCTTCTCAACAATATTTATAATATCATCTCTTTTCGCTTTCCACGATAACACCGCTGCTGTGGGGAGCGTGATTTTTGCACTACCCTACCAGCAGTATGTTATCCGGCTTTTTCCATGTCGATATATAATATGATTCAGATTTTAGTTAAAGCAAGAGTCAAGAGTAGATTTGACCTCTTTACTGTGTGTCCAGGCCCCACTTTTTAAAATACTGCTTGTAGAAGGGAGGCTGTTGGAAATCGCCTTTCAGTTCGCGGCCGAAACTGCGATACCCCATGCCCATCCTATCGTAGTGGTATACCCCGGTCATCAGCTCTTCCATTCTTCCTGTCGGGATTGAAAGCATCATTTCGTCGTCTCCGACTCCGCCTCTTTCGAATTCTCCGGGATCGGGCACGGTCACTTCACATTCTCCCGTTAACAGGGAAGGGACGACAGAGTGAACGCAGGACCAGAGCGGATCGAGTGTGGAGGTGACGCGATACCCGTTTTTAAGCAGCATGGCAAACAGCATGTGGCGCAATTGCGTTGCATTGCAGTAAATCACCGTCAGGTCCGGGGCGAAATTCGCTTTATGCAGTGGGGCCAGAACCATCCCGGCGTACTTGCCGTACGGCAGAATGGGTATCGAGTTGTTGCGTTCCTTGGCGGCTTCTTTGTTTTGAATGAAAAAGTCGCTGCCGGATCCCTCCAGAAAGTCTTCGGGAGGTTCCACAAGCCCGTAGCCGATGATCGGTTCAAAGCACCAGTGGTCCTCGATGAACATAGCCAATGTCGTTCCGCGCCGGCGCACGATGCCGAATACCTGGCAGGCGGAATAATGCTCTCCAAGGTCCCTTTTCGGCCTGACGGCCCCCTGCGGAATCTCGCTTTCGTCTTTCAGCATTTTTATTGCGATCGGATACGTTCTCAATACGAGCATATTTAAGAGATCCGACCCGTACTTGTTCATCGTTTCTATAGGCGTCACTGTTTCACCTCCAGCTTTTACGGCGGCATGAGCCATGTTTGCAAAACCGACCGAGCTTGCGACAGCGGCGGCCGCAGTTCCGGCTAAAAAGTTTCTTCGCGTTAATCCTTTTGGTTCAGTCTTCATAGAGCACATAATGTTCCTCCTTATTTTTTAATAGTGGTCAAGTCTACGCTTGACTCTTATCAAGTATAATAACTGTGTTATCATTAAAACATCTAATTAATGCCCGTTTCATTCATTACCTTTTCCGGATCAATTGCTGCTCTTTACACAGTGTAAGAATTAACATGAGTCAAGAGTAGACTTGACCCCTTTATATTTTAACGTAAAAATAACAGATTTAAATATTATGATAATTTAATCAAAATATATACAATATGTCAATATTAATAATAAAATCAACATGATAAATGTTATTTACTGAGAATAAAAGATGTTTGTTCAGACATTGCTGACTCTTTTTTTGTTAAAATTACGCATATTATGTCGGTCATGGATAATTACGAAATTAGAGTTATTAACATAATCTAATGGACTTTTAATCCCCAATTGCTTTTTCTGATCCTGTTTGTCCTTTTCAAGTTCATATAGCCTTGACTTTAACATCTTCATAGCGATGTCCTTGTTCCGGTGCCGGGATTTCTCGTTCTGGTACTGGACAACGATGCCCTTGGACGGATGGGTGATCCCATTACGTATGGCACTAAACACCATTACTCATTCGGGCTGAGTATGTTAGTTATGATGCTCCTTACTGCGATGCGACCGGAACTGAGTGCAAAACTGCTTGCCGAACCCTCCGCAAGAAGGTCATATGTACTGTCGTAAAGACCACCCATATCTTGTCCGGTCACATATAAACCAGGGATTACTTTTTCATCGCCATCAAGTGCCTGCATATCCGTATTTACCTTGACCCCACCCAATGTAAGGAAAAAGGCACGGAGCCCTTTCAGGGCGTAGTATGGCCCGTTCTTAGTGTTAAATTTGATTAGATGCTCCGGTTTTCGGCTGAAATCCGGATCTTTCTTCTGATCAGCATAGCGATTAATCTTTTCAATTGTTACACGCAATTTCTCAGGTTTGATTTTTATTTTGTCTGCCAACTTCTCAATTGTATCGGCTTTGAAGGCAAAGCCTAATTCAATACCCTTCTGAATCCCTTTATCAAGGGATGTCATTTTTTCCCCTGGAACAACAATAGCATTGAAAGGTGTAAGAGGACCTTTCTCGACCATATATCTTTTCATGTTCTCGTCAAAAATCGACCACATCAGACCACCGTTTGAAGTCATTGCGTTGTAGACATCGCTAAAAATTGAACCAAATGATTCATTGTAGAAACGATCTCCTTGTTTATTAACCCATAGAAATGGTTGACTTAGTGCACAACGCATCTGCTGCATGTGGTCCGGTCCCCTGAATTGTTTTATTGCCGGTTCGTTGTCAAGATACGGGCTATTTCCTGCAAGAGTTCCCATGCCGGCAAGTGCGGCATTTACGCTTAAGGCAAGGTTAATTCCGTCCCCTGTACGACCATCAACATCCGGCCCACGATACATGAGTTTTGCCATACCTGGCGTACTGACATCAGGTACATATTTCTTCAGCATCTCCTTGTTGCTGACAAAACCGCCAGTGGCCAAAATGACAGCCTTTGCGTTAATAGTTATCCTCTCACCTTTAGCGTTCTTAGCTATTATTCCGACTACTACTCCCTCATTATTGATCAGTAATTCTTTTGCCGGCGTCTCGGTGAGGATTAAACCTCCCTTCTTTTCTATTTTTTTAGACATTATCTTCACAACTCGGGCTCCGCGACCTTTAAAAATATGCCATACCTGCAAGCTTTTTTCAGGCGGAAACAGTGTTCTAATCCCCTCAATTTCAACTCCATGATCCAATAACCAGTCAATTGTTTCCCCAGACTCGTTGAGAAGCGCACGAATTACCGATGAATTACAGCGCCAATGATGAAATTCCATTACTTTGGCAAAAACCTTATCAGTCGTTATCTGTATGCCATTTTCCTTCTGAAACCGGGTACCGATCCCCAGCGAACCTTCCGGGAAAAGACCTGCACCGCCAAGAAAATGCATTTTTTCAAGGACAATTGTCTTTACACCATTTTCAGTAGCGGTTAGGGCTGCCGAAAGCCCGCTTAATCCGCCACCTGCAATAACAATGTCAGTTTCATACTTCTGTTCTTCTTCGGGCAATACCATCGATTTTATGTTAGATTCCATTTGTATCACCTTTTATCTCTTCTGCACAATGGCTAGGCTGAGATGCGTGCAATTTTCAGCTCGTCCTCCTCAAGCCAGGGGTTATGTTGCGGAATTATTGAGTTAGATCACAGCATAGATGAAAAAGCATCCTAATAAAATTGCAAAAAATCCCATTAATCGCTGAAACAATGGTGTAATTTTAATTGTCCATTTAATTAAGCTTTTGAATTTTTCTCTGCCAATTACGCTAAGCACTAATGCGGCAGAAATTGAAAGCCAGCCAAAGATTTGCAATATCAATGGATATTTAGATCCGGACGCCCCTATTAGGAAAGCGATCCCCAGAATTACCCTGACTAAAACAGCAAAAAAATGAAGGCTGAATGAATCTCCGTACTTTGTAAAATGATCAATAATATAGTCAGGTCTGACTATAAGTACTGTGCCAGCAAATATGATAAATATCCCAAATAGTAGAATAATATAAGTCATTTCTCATCACGAATTGCTACATAACGTCAAAGCTAACCGGCGCCCTTCAGGGTGTCAGGTTCAGCGTCTTGTTGGGGAACACTGATTGTTTGAACTGGCACCCTTTGACAGTTTTCCATGTCTGCAATGACAGCATCCTTATCAGAAGTAATCCATTCTTTGGTTTCTGGCATGGAGAACACTGCGTGATGCACCGTTGATTCCGTCTGGAAGAAGTTGGCCTGGCATTGGTTCTTATGGAGCAGCCTGATCAATAGGAAGATCATTCTATTACCAACAGCTTGCGTTGTATAACCACCTCCTTGGCTAATTGAAAAGTGAATGGTTCTTATTCCATCATCGACACCACTAGTATAGGCGAGTGCAATTTTTGCTTTGGTCAGGATGGCTGACCCGTCTTCAAATGATGATTCTTTAACGGGGTGCATCAGCAGCACGAATGTTGCCCATTCAAAGATTTCATCATAGTGCTCCGGGCTAAAAATCTTTCCGTAGTATCGTGATTTCGATGTCACGTAAATCAAAACAATGACTATCACAAAGACAATGATGCCGATTACATATGCCATTGCGTTCTCCTTCATTAGGAGGTTAGAACTTTAGATTTTTTTCAAGTTACAATTATTTAAGAAAATTAAAAAATGGCGAATCATATGGGATAAAACCGGAAAAAGAAACATAATCAACAAGAAAATGAGCTATTATAACTGGTAACACGCTTCCAGTTTTCCACATAACAATCATAAAAACAGCTCCAATTATTGCAGTATTGATAATTGCATGGACTCCCCATGACCAGTGAATTAACCCAAATATTATAGAACTGATAATAAAAATAGAAATAATTGATTTAAAATATTGTCTTAATACAGTAAAGGCCATTCCTCGGAAAATAGTTTCTTCAAAAATTCCAACACATATTATACCAAAGAATAAATCAAATTTATAAAACCATGGAACTGGTATTTTAGGAAATCCTCCAAGTTGAGTTTTCGGTAATATATTTTCAAAAAAACGCCAGCCGATTTGATCAATTGCAATTCCGATTATGGTCATGATTATAGTCCATAAAATGAACTGTACAACAGGCAATGATTTTATACCTATATCGCTCAATATTAATCTCTGCTTTTTATATAAATAGAGAAAAATGAAGAATGGGAATGCTTTACAAAAAACATAATCAATAATAAAAAATAAAATCCAATTTTTTGAGAAATATATCTTAGCGAAGTCATTTAGTAAGAATGGAGCTGACAATAAAATGAACCAAAGTAAAAGTTTTTTCTTTGGGCAAGTAAGTTCATTCATCTAAAACCTCTATGCTCTTTATTG
>LJUD01000267.1 GCA_001304035.1 bacterium SM23_31
CAAAAAGATATTATATGTTGCTTTTGCGGCAGGCGGTTTGTTTCTCATACTTTCAAAACCGGTTTTAAGCCTGTGGAATTCACTGTTTTCAATGAGCGAATCCTGGGGCGCTTCCACTCAAATAAAGCAGCAGCTTATGATGAATAACGCCGGGGCCGTATCGAAGGATGCTTTTTTAATGTTATTATTCTGCGGCATTTTATTTGTCTTATTCCGGCTGGTTCACAAGCGGAAAATCGGATTGGGAGCGGTAGCAGTTATTATAACCATAGTTGCACTGGCGGATACGTGGCGGATAGATAAGGACTTTCTCCAGCCTGTGCCGTACGACAGAATTCCACCGAAAGAAGGGGAAAAAATACAGGTGTATGATAATCTTAAAGAAATCGACCGCTCGCCGTACCGTATATTTCCGGAAAACGCTTTTGTCCAGGGCGGAGCCGGATTGAAGTTTCAATACCCGGAAACAGCAATGGCATTCGGTTTTCTGGATTTTACTCTAAAACGGTTTGATAAAGTACAGAGATACTTTTTGGACTATTTTCAGACAGTAAGGGAAGAGGGTATGCCGCAGCCTAATTTCCCGATACTGAATCTGCTAAACGTAAAATATTACATAACTCCGATTCAAAGAAAGCATGAAAACCTACAGATAAAATTAATTTCGAATCCTTATATAATATTTGAGAACAAGGGAGCTTTCCCTTACTACAATCTTGTACACAGCTACCGGGTTATTGATAATCCCGATGACGTATTTGCGACCGTTATCAGTCCGGGATTCAGGGGCGACCGGGAAGTAATACTCGAAAAGGAACCGCCGGCATTTGCGGGTGAAAGCGCCGATTCGGCATCAATCGCTCAATCGCAGGACTCGGTTGAATTTATCGACAGCGGGGATTCCGGGATTTTTACTGGTGTCCGATAATTACCACCCGGAGTGGAATGCAACAATTGACGGGGAAGAAACCGAAGTATACATGGCAAATTACCTCTGGAAGGGTGTTTTTGTTCCGGCAGGTGAACATCAAATAGTGTTTACTTTTATTCCACATGAAATCCTTTACAGCCGCTGGATAAGCCTATGCGGCTTTATACTTTTTGCACTGTTACTTGGATTAATATTTATTGTTGAAAAAAGAGCTGCTTAGTTCAGTGAGATAATAACGAGACTTCTATCATTTTTCGACTTCTGTAGTTAATAAATACTGAAAATATTTTATATGCAAAGCTATCAAAGAGACCGGCTGATTGCATTCGCCGTTAGTGTTGTTGTATTTTTTTTGTACCTGCCGGGTCTCAACTACCACAAACTGCTCGGAGAGTTTTTTTATAATACACCGCTTCGCATCCTTAACGGAGAACTCCCCGGCAAGGATGTGCATATTCATTACGGTGTTCTACGCTACTACCTCTGGGCATTAATGTATGTACTCTTCGGCGTTAAAACGGTTACACTTCGCATCCTTGCACCTGTTACCCTGGCATTGATGTCGGGGAGCGCATACCTCGTTGCACGAAAACTGCGGATCAACCTTTTGCTAAGCCTGATATGTGCCGTAGTTGTATTACATACGATGACAGCAACCTATGCAATCGATTATTTTTCGCCCATCAGCGACCGCCACCTGTTTGCCTTCATTGGAATCCTGATAGTACACCAACTGATTAGTTCCCACAGCCGGAAACTTTATGTAATTGCCGGATTATATATCGCGGTAACTATTTCATTCGCACAGGAGACCGGTATCTATTTACTGGCGGCATATCTTGCATTTATGGGCGTTATCGGGATCATCACTGTAAAAGGAAAATATTCATATATTTCGCTTCGTGAGTTATCGCAGCGGAACGTTTTTGCCCTCGCCGGATTTGCTGCCTATATGATCCCCCTGATTTTGTATCTGTCCGGCAAAGGAATTTTATTAAATATTTACCAGGACCTGTTTGTCGATATAAGTAAATTATACAGTTACGGGCATCTGAACTTTAGCAATCTCGCATCTCTTGCCGTTGTTCCCCAATCATTTTCCGTGCAAGATTTGAAGTTTTCTTTTCTAATATTTAGATTCTTTTTCATTATAGGGCTTTATGCCGGCATCGGGATATGGATTTTTAAGAAAATATTGCGCTCTCAAAATGTTTCAAATGATAAGCTGTTCTTAACATTCGTACTATTATACGGTGTCTTTTCGGCATTCACGGCGATCAGGGCTTTTGATTCACAGCATGTTACTTTCATATCCCAGCCGTTCTATTTCCTTGCGGTTTGGACACTCCAGCAGATATACCGGTCGTTTCAGGCAGCGGCTGATCCGCCGGCGGCGGAAAAGCAGCCCCGTAGAAGTGAGAACCTGCAATTTAACGCCGGGAGACTTAAATCGCTGCTCAGTACAATAATGGTTTTAATAATCGCAGCAAATCTGCTTTTCAGCGCACTTATCGTTTGTAAAGTGCTTATTAATACCTATCTTTTAAAGGGATTTGAATTTTCTTCGGTACATGCACCCAATATACTTGTGGTGGATACTCCGGAATTACGTGATTATACTGCGGCATTACAGTATATTCAAGATGAAGTCCCTGAAGGTGAGCCGGTTTTTTCTTTAGAAAAAGCCAATGCGGTTACAAACTTTCTGGTTAACAGACCAAACGTAACAGAATATGATGTCGCACATCATTTTGTTTTATCACAAGAGCTGCGCAGCAGGGAGCTGCCAAAAATAATAAATCAAATATCATCCGTACGATACATACTTATATGGCGAAAGATGGTGGAAAGAGAAAATAATACCGGTTCCGACTTATACCGGGGAGAAACAAACATACCTTTCGAGTATTATTATCAAGATTACTATGATTATGTATTTAAATACTTTCGTATGGATAAAAAATTCGGTACATTTGAAGTATGGATTAGAAAAGATTAAAGGTAAGAATTCACTAAAAATAAAATATTCCATAATAGTAACACAGACATTCCTGTATTACCCCTGCGGGATTTGCGAATAGTGCATCACATAATTTAGTCCCGCTCAGCGGGAGAGGATATTAACAATATGGCAAACATTGATATATCCGTAGTCATTCCGGTTTACAACAGCGAAGAGTGCCTGGAAGAGCTTGCCAAAAGATTGACCGAAGTTCTGGAAAAAACAGGGCTGACTTATGAAATAATTCTGGTGAACGACGGAAGTGCGGACAACAGTTGGGGAAAGATCACTGATCTATGCGAAATACATAGTACGGTAAAGGGAATCAAATTAAGAAAGAACTTTGGTCAGGACAATGCAATAATTGCGGGATTGAATTATGCGACGGGTGCATCAATAATAATAATGGATGACGATTTGCAGCACGATCCGGCGGATATTCCCGCACTGCTTGATGGTCTGGAACAGGGATATGACGTATGTTATGCCCGCTTTAGTATAAAAAAACAGACATGGTTCAAGAATTTCGGAAGCTGGTTTAATGATAAAGTCGCAAATATTGTTCTAAAGAAGCCGAAAGGCGTTTATTTATCTCCATATAAGGCTGTAAAACGCGAGGTCATAGACGAAATAATAAAATATGATGGACCCTATCCTTATGTCGACGGCTTGCTGTTTCGCGTCACTGCTAATATTACTCAAGTGCCCGTTATGCATCATGAACGGTTCGCCGGTAAAGGTAATTACAACCTGAGAAAATCGATTACCGTCTGGTTAAAACTGGCAACGAATTTTTCGGTATTCCCGCTGCGAATTGCCACATACGTCGGATTTTTAGCCTCCTGTATCGGTTTTCTCCTTGCAATATTTTTTATCATCCAGCATTTTGTTGTAGAAGGTGCTCCGGCTGGATGGGCATCAACAATTGTAAGTGTTTTGTTTTTAGGGGGCATCCAGCTAATCTCCATAGGGATAATCGGTGAGTATTTAGGACGTTTATTCCTGCAGCACAGTGAAGCGCCCCAGTTCGTTGTTGAGAATGTTGTTGAAAAGTAGAAATGGAAGGATTATTTTTATTTAAACAATGAAAGCTCTACAAGAAATAGGTTTCGGAAAAGCATTTAAATTTGTATTTTTTACAATATTAATGATTTTCTATAAGATAATGATTTTCCCTCAACTTCGGGTATTATACCTGAGAGTATTGGGAGCTAAAATCGGTAATAACGTTATTATCCATAACGCACGTTTTTTCAATTTTTACAGGACAGGATTTAAAGGGCTTAAAATAGGAAACAATTGCTTTATTGGTGAAGAGTGTTTATTAGATTTAGCTGATGAAATCGTAATTTCTGATAACGTAACTTTAGCCGAACGGGTTACACTGTTAACGCACACTAACGTAGGATATAAAGATCACCCGCTTCAGAAATACTTTCCATCAATTTCTAAACCTGTTATTATAAAAAACGGTTCATTTATTGGAGCACAAGCAACCGTACTGCCGGGTGTAAACATCAATGAATGTGTATTCGTTGCTGCCGGGAGCGTAGTAACGAAAGACGTATTGAGATTCAGTGTGGTTGGCGGTGTTCCTGCGAAACTAATCAGAAAAATAGACTCATAAGTTCAGCATTGCTATATTTAATTGTTTTAATTAATACACAATTTGCGGAGATGTTAATTATACCAGATGGAGAAATTACTATCGTATAATATAATTGTTACATGTATTTTTAAAAACACAAGGCTTTCGTCAATATTTTAATTAGTGTCGTATAAAAGGTGGGATATTCGATTGTCACAAAGAAATATTAAGATACCGTTTAATAGCCCTTATCTAACCGGTAAGGAATTAATTTACCTTCAGGAAAGCCTGAAGAGCGGGAATATCGTCGGAAATGCCGGTTTCACCCGCAAATGTGAGGAATTATTAGAAAAGTCTTTCAGCGCAAAAAAGATATTATTGACAAATTCGTGTACGGATGCCCTTGAAATGGCATCATTGTTGACCGGTTTGAAGCCCGGAGACGAGGTATTGGTTCCTTCTTTTACGTTTGTTTCAACGGTTAACGCTTTTATTTTACGCGGCGCACGCCCCGTTTTTGTAGATATACGCGAGGATACGCTGAATATCGACGAGACAAAGATTGATGAAAAAATTACTGAGAAGACAAAGGCAATTTTTCCGGTACACTATGCCGGCGTCTCGTGTGAAATGGACGCCATTACGGATACTGCGAAACGTTATAATCTGTTTGTCGTGGAGGATGCAGCTCAGGGTGTTAATGCGAAATACAACGGTCAATACCTTGGAACAATAGGAGACATCGGTACGTACAGCTTTCACGGCACCAAGAATTATACCTGCGGCGAAGGCGGGGCTATTGTAATCAACAATAATAACTTCATCGAAAGAGCCGAAATAATAAGAGAAAAAGGGACAAACAAGAGTAAATTCCTGCGGGGAGAGATAGACAAATACACATGGGTGGACATAGGCTCGAGTTATTTGGTTTCCGATATGCTGGCGGCTTTTCTGCTTGCCCAACTTGAAAATTTAGATGAGATCAGCAAAAAGCGAAAAGAAATATTTGATTATTATTATGAAAACTTAGAAAAATTACAGACGGCGGGGGAACTGAAACTGCCGTCGGTTCCGGGCAATTGTGAGACGAACTACCACCTGTTTTATGTTATTCTGAATTCTGAAGATAAGAGAAACAACATTATAAAGCGGCTGCGGGAGCATGGAATACAGGCGGTTTTTCATTATGTTCCGCTGCATACGTCCCCTATGGGAATTAAATATGGTTATAAAGCCGGTGATCTTCCGGTAACCGAAAGTATGAGCAGCCGGCTGCTGAGGCTCCCCTTATATCCCCACCTTGAAAAGGACAGTCAGAAATATATTATTGATTCGTTGAAAATTTGTATGTAATAGTACCAAGCCTTTTGCAATCCTCCTCCGGTTGCATACTTCAGTATGCATAGCGATTTCTAAAGATCCGCCTCTTGCGGAAAAAGTCCCACTGAGCGGAATGCAAAACCTGACCCCGATGTTATAGTGCAATATTTT
>LJUD01000268.1 GCA_001304035.1 bacterium SM23_31
TTTTCGGTCTATATCCTTTTCCGGATGAGAAGTACGCACAGGTTGAATTCGGATGGGGCGGCGGTATGGAACACCAGACCGCAACAAGCTTGTATGTTACGACATCAGGCGCAAATGAATACCTTGTTGCGCACGAGCTTGCTCACCAGTGGTGGGGTGATATGGTAACGTGCAGGGACTGGCATCACATCTGGCTCAACGAGGGATTTGCCACGTATTCGGAAGGGCTTTACCTCGAAGCGCGCGATGGTAGAGCAGCACTGAATGATTATATGCAGGATATAAAAAAACCAATAGGATACTGGGGAAGCTTATACCGCGAAAATATCGATAACCTGTGGGATATTTTCTCAAATACCGTCTATGACAAGGGAGCATGGGTTCTCCATATGCTGCGGTATGTGGTCGGTGACGAAACTTTTTTTAACATTTTACAAACTTACGCCTCAGATCCTTTGCTGGTTTACGGAACTGCGGTAACCGAAGACTTTCAGGCGGTTTGTGAGACAGTATATGGTGAAAGCCTCGACTGGTTTTTTTCAGAGTGGGTATATGGTGTCGATCGCCCGTATTACAAATATTCGTGGACTTCAATGAGGCTCGAGGATTTATATAACGTTGCCGTCAAAATAGACCAGGTCCAGGATGGTATCATTTTTACGATGCCGCTTGAAATATATGTACATGGATTAGATAAAACAGATATATTCAAAGTAATCAACAACGACGTGCACAAGGAATATACTTTAATGGTGGATACTAACCCGATAAGTGTAACATTGGATGATTCGAACAAAGTATTAAAAAAGGCTGATCTTGTTTCAGGTGGAGTGGACGACGATCCGGGCGTATTACCGGACCTGTTCAGCCTTTATCAGAATTATCCCAATCCATTCAATACTGAAACAACTATCGAATTAAGAACAAGAATCCCCGCTTATGTAAGGATAAAAATTTACTCAATACAAGGGCAGGAAATAAAGACACTGCTTGCCCGGCATTGTACACCCTCACTCTACCGGCTGACCTGGGACGGGACAAATGATTATGGGATGCCGGCATCGAGCGGTATCTATTTCATCAGAATGACCGCAGATTCGTTTGATGACGTGAAGAAGATGGTTCTTATCCGGTAAAATGTTTCAACAGTAAGGGCGAAGCATTCTTGAATACTTCTCTAAGATTAGGGTTTCCCTTTCGTCTATAATGCTTCGCCCCTACATATCCAATTTTTTGGATTTTCCTCGTCCGCTTCCCAATTTAACGGATTATCTATTATATATTTTCGAATTTTATTTAATTCATTTTCATTACGAATAATATGTTCGTAATAATTTCGCTGCCACAATTTTTTATGGAATGGTTTCCATTGATGGTTTTTTATCCCAAGGATATATTGATACATTGTGAATGATTCAAATCGTCCAACCACATCCCCCAATGATAATCGTTTGACCGTAGGGGCAGGTCCCTGTGCCTGCCCGTATTTTCCATTGGCAGGTCCCTGTGCCTGCCCGTATTTTCCATTTGCAGGTCCCTGTGCCTGCCCGTTATCTGGATTCATCAAGGGGCGCCCACAGGGAGGCGCCCCTACATTTTCGTTATTCAATATGATAATTCCATGAAGATGATTGGGCATCAATGTATGTTCATCAATCTCAACAAAGGGGTAATATTTGGGTATTTCCTGCCATATTCTATCCACTATTTTCCCGGCATCATTTAATTTCATTTCACCGTCTTCAATATCACCGAATAAACACAACCGCTTATTAACACACAAAGTTATATAATACATCCCCTTTGAGGAATAATCATATCCCTTCAAACGAATCGATCTTCGATGATGTTTGTCTGGATTATATTTCATATCCTCCTTACACCTCAAAATTCTCCCATTCGTGCTTGATGCGCTCCATGAGTTTTTTGAATCGCTACTCACTGCGTATATTTTAAAGGATTTTTTAGTAGGAGGTCGTTTGACCAATCATGACAGCCTAATTTTTTAAATCAGTCTTGATAAACTTTATAATTTCTGAATAAGGTGGTAAAAATACGCCGCAACAGGAATCCTGCTTTCACGGCGTAAGACACCCCGAGTACTCGAGACAGTGAACTTAAAATGCAAACAATTTAATGACCTGAGTAGTAGCTATTCCAATCATTCAATCACAGATTCAGCAATCCGGCTGCATTTCTTCCGGCTATTGCTGCTTTTTCCTTATCTGGTATATTCAATTTTTCGATGCTTTTCACCATTTTCTCCAGGCTACCAATCTGGTGCGGGTAGTCGCTGCCGGCTACCAGGTGGTCTGCGCCGGCAAAATCAACGGCGAGCTGTAACGCATTCACGTCAAAATTAACTGTATCGTAATAGAACTTTTTCAAGTATTCACTCGGTGGTTTGCCGATATTTTCCCTGCACTCCGTAAAGGCATAATATCCTCTATCAAGCCTTTCGGCAAGATACGGAATTGCGCCGCCGAGATGAGCGAGAACCCACCTGATACCCGGAAATTCCTCGACAACACCGCTGAATACGAGTTTCGCCGCTGCTAAAGTGGTATCAAAAGTGAACCCGACCAGCGGCATTAGCCAGTATTCCGTCATAGCCTCGACACCAACCGGATTGATCGGATGTATGTATAGCACCGCCTGCAATTTCTCAGCTTTTTCGTAAAACTGCCAATATCGCCTGTCACTTAGCGCAATACCGTTCACATTGCTGTACACCATAGCTCCACTAAGCCCCAGTTCGGTAACGGCGCGCTCGAGTTCCGCAGCGGAGGCATCAGGGTCGTTCAACGGGAGCGTTGCAAGCGCCGTAAACCGTTCGCTGTGTTCATCGACAATTTTTGCAAATGCGTCGTTAACGATCCGCGCTAATTCAGCCGCCCGTTCGGGTGATTCTATGTGAGTTCCGGGTGTGGTAAGTGTAAGAATCTGCTTATCTATGCCGGCATTTTTCAAAACCTCTTCACGAAATTCGATATCCCTATGCCCCGGAACGACGATGTTATAATCTCCAGGATAGTGAAGAAGCGGATTATTATCCGAATCAAAGGTTACTTTAACATTACTCGGGCCGGTTTTTATTTCCTCGAGATATTCCGGCGGGTAAAAATGATTGTGAAAATCGATTACATTCATGGTTTTTTCCCTTTTTATTAAAATATTACAGGTACAGGTTTTGTGCCTGCCCACAGGATAACATAGGGTCTACCTGATAATTATTTACGCCCCGATTACTCGGGGCGGCTGCCGTTCATATTGCCGCCTTATCGGTAGCAGCAATCCCGCTCAGCGGGACTGCGTTAAATACTCACCGAATTTTAATAGTATAATGCATGCAATACCATAAAAATGGCAGGCGTCCTAAAATAACAATCAAGATCCTCTACTTCTCTTTTCTTTAGTCCAAAAATAATATACCGGCAAACCGATTGCAACAAGAAAAAGACCGAAAATACTTTCCCGCGGATCAGAAATGATCTGGTTTACCGGTATTACAAATGATGAAATAATAAAAAGTACCGGAACAACGGGATAGCCCCAGACATTAAAAACGCGTACAACGCCGGACCTGCGGCGCAGTATGAATAAACCTATTGTCATTAATCCGAAAAATATCCACTCGGTATAGACAACCCTTGTGAAAAGTGCCCGGTATGTGCCGGTGATAACTAATACGGAAGACCAGACAGCCTGGATTACAATTGCCTTGTAGGGTGTTCTGTACTTCGGATGTATTTCTCCAACCCACTTAAACAGCAGCCCGTCCCGGGCCATGGAGAAATATACCCGGGGACCGGCGAGAATAATACCGCTCACAGAGCCGAATGTCGAGAAAATAACGATCCCCGACATAATCGCACCGCCGCCGGAACCGACAAGAGCATCCGCCGCATCGGCAGCGATTCGTGTGGAAGATGCAACGGTATCAAGCGGCAGAATATACATATACACGGCATTCAATGCAATATAACAAACGGTTACAATCATAATGCCGAGTATTAAAGCCAGTGGAATTGTCTTCTTCGGATTGATGGTTTCCTCAGCATTGTAGGTAACCATATGCCAGCCGCCGAATGCAAAAAGCCCCGCAACAAGGGCAAGAAAAAAGTCATTTATTGATATTTCAGTATGTATAATTTCGCCGGTTGCAAAATGCTCTGGGATTCTGGAACCGAGCGAAAAACCAAACACAATTATTGCAATTACTGCTATTACCTTACCCAGAGTAAAAAGCGTTTGCAGTATGCTTCCATGCTTGACACCGAGATAATTTACTGCAGAAAGTACAAATATTAATGCAACGGCAACCGCTTTTATACCGGAATTACCCATCGGGAAAAAATATGCCGTGTATCGGGCAAAAATCATCGCAACTGCGGCAATAATGCCGGAGTGCATACTCCAGAACATAGCCCAGCCCCATAAAAAGCCTACTGAGGGAGTATACGCTTCACTTAAAAATACATATACGCCGCCGCTGCGCGTAAAAATAGATGCCAATTCAGCGCATACCAGGGCGCCGAAAAGCGTCAGTATACCGGATATAAACCAGACCAGAAAAATTCCTGGTATGGAGGGTACCTGCCCCGTGATCTCCGAAGGCTGGACAAATATAGATGCGCCGATTATAGTGCCTACAACCATTGCGGTTGCATGGGGAAGTCCGATTGCCCGCCGTAATTCGGGTGATTTTTCAGTATTCATTCTGTTATTTTTATTACAACTTTTACGCAAGAATTTTCTTAATCCTGTTTATCCTGTCTGAATCATAAAGGATTTTAAGCTGTATATTTTAAAACAAAAAAAGAGCACAGGAAAACTCCCTGAGCTCTTATACTTTTCGGGGTGCATTGAATCTACCATGCAATTTCTACAGCTTAACAATGCCGATAACCTCACGGACGGCAGCTACGGACTTGTCGAACAATGCCTGTTCTTCATCGGTAAGAGTAATTTGAATAATCTCCTCGATGCCGTTCCGCCCGAGTTTTACAGGAACACCCATGTAAATGTCTTTGTGACCGTATTCTCCCTGGAGCCAGACAGTGCAGGGCAGAATCCGCTTTTTGTTTTTGACGATTGACTCGGTCATCTCAACGGCAGAAGCTGCAGGCGCATAATAGGCGCTTCCGAATTTGAGTAATCCAACGATCTCACCGCCGCCTTTG
>LJUD01000269.1 GCA_001304035.1 bacterium SM23_31
ATGTGTGGCTGGAAATACTGAGTAAGAAATAAGCTTTGGGAGCGGATTACAGTGAAAGGCTTTGAATCGTTGAGGTAGATTTTATTCCCGGCGCCGACATATACGTAATTGGGAAAGATACTACGTATAGGAATGAAGTGCAGCAAATTTTCTTCCGGGCTGAACATCTCAAGCAGGGCATTAGTATAGGTCATTTTTATCTCGTTTCTTGGTTTACGTGGTACGTATTTTGTCAGGATATAAAGGTTCTCACTGATGTCGATACTCATGCAGTACGAAATGAGGTCAAAGTCGAAACTGGTTACGATCGCATCACTCAAATTTTCACCCCGCTCATTCACTATATTCGGGCTTGCCGAGTATTTTTTTAGGTTTTCTGCTGTTTTAGGTATATTTCCAGACTTTATTCATCATCGAATAACAGTTAAAGTACAAGTACATCTTCGATAATATTGAATTCTCTATTGTATTTTGCCAAAATTTGTGTGAAACAAGGTTCAACACTACCGTTATTGTACCCAAAAATGACACTTTTTCCCATGTGTCCCGGCACAAATTTGCCATATTAAAAAGGTGGAGTCCCTTTTGAAGGACTCCACCTTTTTCTATACGTTTTTCAGAGAATATTTATTAAAACACTTTATGGTAATGGTATGATAGACTCACCATTATTGAAAGCATCAAGTTTATCTTTTAAATCGAGTATTTCAGAACGCGTACCCGGATTAAGAATCATATTTTCTGCATCGGTTAGAAAATCTATTGCAGATAGATTATTACCGCCAATATAAGCTCCGTTCATAAAGTTGAACTCCGCAGTTAGAAGTTGCTTTTTCAGTAACAGAATAGCATTTGATCCTTTTGCTGAAAGTGTATTATGTGCAGCCTGGAGATCAGTAAGTTCCGAAGAGTTGAACGGCGAAAGTGCAAACCCGTTAATTTTTGACAGATAGTGTTCAAGCGTGTCAAAAGGAACCTGCACACCATTCAATTTACCCTGAACGGCTTTTCTAATATTATTCTTCCAGAAACCGATAGAGTGTGCATCGGCAGTTGATGGCATTTCCGGAGTCGGTGGCGGTGGTGGAGGAGGCGGTGGAGGGGCAGGAGTATCCTTGCCTCGAATAAAAAAGTAACGTACCATATCAATTCCAATAAAATTTGGCAAAGAATCTTTAAGGTCATCTAAAAGATTACGTTCGAATAACCGCCATGCTCCATCAACTATGTTACTTCCAAGACCATGATGAACCATAGGAAGACCATAGTGTCCCGATGAAGTGTAACCATCATCCCCGTCTTTTGAAGTATAGTAAAGGAACATATATACAGGTTGATATTTCTCGTCGATAGCTATCACATTAACAAGAATCTCGAAGCCGGTATTATTTTTCATCCACCATTGAAGAGTAAACATTGTACTATTGTTCCAGGGCATTCCATTTCCTGCGTCTAAGATGAACCAGGTATCAGTGCCGTTATTGGAAAATTCAATAACATCGCTGCCTCTATCGGTGTCATAGATACTTGCAAAAGTCCCCCCGCCGTTCGGAGGATCTATAGCCCATCTATCTACATATGTCCCATCTTCATATACTTTTTCAGATCCACCGCCAATTAATTTGATATCATCGACGGCGCCGCTTGCCGTAGAATTTAACGTCTGCACTCCAGTAAGCGACTCCGTAGAGTTTACATTACCTTTGAAGGAGATAGAATTTTCATTATCTTCCAATATCGGGTTATCTAATCCGATCGGGTTCTTTGAGCAGCCTGCAATTAGAAACACAAAGAACAGGATTGAGATTAATGATAAAACTTTTCTTGTCTGATTCATGACTTGCTCCTTTCATGTTTTTATGCGAAATCGAGATTGCAGTAATGGATACAATCATTCGGTGCAATTCAAAAATTATTTAAAATGCTGTCTATATTGTAACGTATCTTAATATTTTCCAATTGATTTATACCAAAAGTTTTTTCGCTGCCGTGTAGAGCCTGCCGCTTTTAGTGCTTATTATTACGCAAACAGTGCTTAATTTAGCGTAAAGTAGTTATCCAAGACAGTCTTTAGGTATTTGTCTTTAAAATGAGTAATTTTTTGATTCTGGGTGCATTTCTCTGCAGCAAATTGAACCACTATTAAAACAAGAACAGCTATTACTATCAATCTGAAGACTTTACCTAAAAAACCGTGCCGGTTCAGGTGAATTTTTATCATGACTATTATCCTTTTTTAGTATACATAACTCACAAGCAACCATTTCAATCAATATTCTATGCAATGACCGTGCCAAAAAAGGATAATGCTTCATAACTATCAAATTATCAATAAATTACAAAAATATAGAATTAGACCGGTTAAACTGTGCTCCGTCAATATGTTGGTTGATTTTAACCAATTTTTATTTTATCAACCGCATAATTGGCATAAGGATCTACCAAAAAACACTTGTACGCCCTGTCTGCGTTAATAAGCCGGCATAATCTGCCGGTTTTACACCATACTGCTTCTATGTTTCCAACATTTAATAATCGTTTTTGTATTTTATAAAGTCTCGAGTATATGGTTTTGTAACGTGTGAATCAAGATAATTCTCTTATTAAAAAATTTTCCCAAAAATTAGATCGTTAGGTTGTAGTAATACTTTCAGCTGTCTATTAATCACTTTTTAATGTTTTTTTAAAATCCCGTTTCTTCATCAACATCATTATACATCCTGCGTTATGTACCGCAATATTAATAATCGGTAAAGGTATCCGGCGGGATTAATAGACAGGCGGGAAAAAAGGATTTTCAGTTAGACTTTCGTTTAATTAATAATTTCGTTATTAGGTATATCCACGTGAGATTTCTCTTGCGAATAAAGTATAGAATGCGTATTTTTATTTTTCAATGGAACTGTGTAATATTATGTATAGAAGTTAATTAATAGTACCGGATGAATCCGCAAAAATGTCCCATCAAAGTAAACCGTTATATTATAACACTGTTATGAATTTTAATAAGCCTCCTCGTCTTGGACTGGATATCGGGACTCTTTATGTGAAAGCGGTCCTTTTTCAAGATTCAGATACAATTCCCGTAGAAAAATACTTTAAGCCTCATAAAGGAAATCCTGTAAATAACATACGGGAAATAATTCAAAGCTTTGGAATTAATGGTTCTCAGACCTACCTGGGCGTAACAGGTGTGAATTCAAATATTCTTGCCGGTATTGTAGAGCCTTTGAATCCGGTAAGAGCACTGAGAATTGCGGTTTTAAAGCACTTCCCGGGTGTCCGTAATATTATAGATGTGGGAGGGTGCAGTGTTACACTTATCAGTCTGAATGAAAATGGTGAGTTCATAAATTATACAACCAATTCTCTTTGTGCAGCGGGAACCGGTTCCTTTTTAGACCAGCAGGCTGAACGCCTGGGAATTTCGTATGATGAAGCGCATAGTTTTTCCAGCGTGGAAGACCCGCCTGCGATTGCTACAAGGTGTGCAGTTTTTGCCAAAACCGATTTAATTCACAGACAGCAGGAAGGTTATTCAAAGGAAGCGTTGTGGTCCGGGTTATGTAAAGGAATGACCAATACCTTTATGCAGATTCTTTTGCGCGGGAAAAAGCTTGAAGGATGTACCGTTATAACGGGAGGGATAGCACTAAACCGTGAAATTATGCGGTGGCTCAAGGAAAAATTCGGTGATAGTATACAATGTTATCCTGATCCGGTTTTTGCACAGGCGATTGGCAGTGCGTTAGAAATAAATAACTCTCCGGTTGTACTGCCTGAAAACATAGAAATTAAGAAAAAGACTATTTCTATGTTAAAGGAATCCCGCCCGCCCCTTGTTCTTAAAAAAACAAAATATCCTGATTTCAGTGTTCTTGAAGAATGGGTGGATAATTTAGAGAATGAAATAAGAATTCTCAAACCCCTTACAAAGACAATAAGCGGGTATATAGGGATTGACGTAGGGTCTACGAGCACAAAACTTGCCCTTGTAGATGAGGAAGAGGAGGTTGCCGTTGATATTTACCGGAAAACCTCCGGAAACCCTGTCGGCGCCACTCAAGCCCTCTTTAAAGCACTTCAGGATATTGAAAAGCAAAGAAATGTGAAATTCTATGTTCTTGGATCAGCAACGACCGGCTCGGGTCGAAAACTGGTAGGTAAACTTATCGGTGCAGACTTAATTGCAAATGAAATTACCGCCCATGCTACCGGAACGCTAAAAATAGACCCGGAAATCGAGACCATCTTCGAAATCGGGGGACAGGACTCGAAATACATCCTTCTGAAAAATGGAAGAATGGCACAGTGTAATATGAACTATGTTTGTGCAGCGGGAACGGGCTCTTTTATAGAAGAACAGGCGAAAAAATTAGGATTTTCCATTCAGGAAATCGGCGATCGTGTGGCAGGTCTTTCTGCTCCTCCCTCTTCTGACAGATGCACCGTTTTTATGGAACAGGATTTAAATAATCTTCTCGTTCAGGGTTATGATAAAAAAGAGGCTCTTGCAGCGGTTCTTTATTCCATAGCACAGAATTATCTTACAAAGGTCGTAGGGAAACGCCCCGTTTCAGAGAATAAGGTCTTTTTCCAGGGTGCAACTGCACGAAATAAATCCCTTGTTGCTGCTTTTGAAAATATTCTCAACAGAGAAATTGTAGTTTCGCCTTTGTGCCATATCATGGGCTGCTATGGAGCTGCTCTTCTAACAAAAGCACAAATGAAAGACAATACTGATTTTAAAGGACTCGATTTATCCGGAAAGAAGATAACTCTCGATTATGAGAGATGTGATTTGTGCACCAATCATTGCAAGATTACCTTTGCCAATATTGAAGGCGAGAAAGAAAAACCCTCCTGGGGATACATGTGCGGGAGAGATCCTGAAGAAAAGAAGAAAAAGAAAGTTCCGGGTTTTGCTCCTTTCCAGAAAAGAAGAGCAATTCTTGCGAGAATGGGAAATGTCCCTGTTAAAAATCCTGTTGCAACTTTTGGTGTCCCCAGGACTCTCGTCAATTTCTCATACCTGCCTTTATGGAAAAAATTTCTCGGCGAATTGGGAATCAGGCTTATTCTCTCTCCCTCAACCAATGATGAGACTGTAGAGAAGGGGATAGAAAGCTCCGCTGCGGATTTTTGCTTTCCCGTCAAAATTGCACACGGA
>LJUD01000270.1 GCA_001304035.1 bacterium SM23_31
TACTTAATTACCTGGAGGACCTGGGTGGCAGACTGGTGGGAACGGAATTTGTCATTAACCAGGCTTTACATCCGCTCCAATTAAATAGCGAACCGCTGACATCGCTGGCAGACGGAATGCTCAATGCTTCCCTGATAGGAACCACAAAAGCCAGGGCGGGGGAGATAATCAGGCAGGCGAAGCGTTACATGGCGGACGGTGTTATTATATCAAATATTTTTGCGAGTTCGCATTGTGCGTATGAAACGGCAATTATTAAGGAGCAAGTTCGTTCAGAACTCAATATACCCGTTCTTGCATTCGATGTAGTTGCGCCCGGAAAACAAATGATGCAGAGTCAAATACTGACCAGGATGACAGCTTTCATAGAACTTTTACGAGAAAAAAAAGAAAAAAATCATGAAAGACAGGTTAACACCGCGGGAACGGTTTAGCTTACTGTTAATTGATGAAATACCGGACCGCGTTGTAACTTATCCGCTGATTACCTCCCACGCAGCGGCTATTTTCGGATGCAGTGTTGCCGAGTACTGTACGAATGGAATTACGCTTGCAAATGCACAGATAGCAGCATGGCGGATGTATAAACATGATGCAATCTCTATATTCACCGATGTCGGGCTGATCGCAGAAGCCTTTGGATCAAAATATGCAATACGGAAAAACGATATTCCTATTTTAACTGAACCGTGCATTAATGATGCCGCCGGGATAGATACTCTTACCATTCCCGATCCGGAGAGGGATGGGCGTCTCCCAGTTTATATGAAGGCAATCGAATATTGTTATGAGGCAGTGGGTGATATAGTTCCAATAATTGCTTACATTCCTGCGCCGTTTACCACTGCAGCGCAACTGCGGGGCATTTCCAGATTTTTAATGGATACGATTCGCGCTCCCGAATGCGCACACCGCCTTCTGACTTTGAGCGTTAGGGCAGGAGAGGCATTAATTGATGCATGTATGAATCTCGGGGCGCTGCCTATGCTGGTTGACCCGCTGGCGTCATGCAGTGTGATAAGCCCGGACACTTTCACTCGGTTTGCACTCCCGTATATTGCAGGGCTGATTGATTTCATGCACAGGTATGACCTCGATACTATGCTCCATATTTGTGGAGAAACAGGGTTTATACTGAAGAACATACCGGATACGCAAACGGATTTATTTAGCTTTGACAGAAATAAATGTTCCGTAACAAAAGCTGAAATCGGGGACACAATCCGCTTAATAGGCAATATTAATCCCGAAGACATGTTGTTTAATTCACCACAAAGCATACAGGATAAAGTGAAAGAAACGATCACTGAGATGAAATATACGCCAAAGGGTTTTGTAATTGCAACCGGCTGCGAAGTTCCCATAGCTGCACCGGTTGAAAACGTAAAAGCGTTTATCGAATCGGCACGTAAATTCGGCAGGTATTGAGAATGTATTTTTTCATGGCAGAACAGGCATTCCTGTCTGTTCACAAATACAATTTCTGCTGGGTGCTAAAATAGTGTGACCGGCATAACATATCTCTGTTGGTGACAGCGCCATTACGGTGCGGTCACTGCGGGAAAAGAAGACACAGGCACCAACAGAGGGAAATATCAAAATTCAGTAAAAAAATTATTAAGGTGCTATGATTACAGCGGGAATAGACGTCGGATCGAGAACCACAAAGGTTGTCATTTTATGCAATAAAGAAGTAATCAGCAGGGAAATTGATTCCACCGGATGGAAACCGGCACGCTCGGCAAAAGAAGTGTTTGACCGCGCCCTGGTTACTGCGGGAATCTCTCAATCGGATGTAGCAAAAATCGTTGCCACGGGATATGGACGGGTTATGCTGCCGTTTGCCGGTGCCACGCTGACCGAAATTACCTGCCATGCCCGCGGCGCTCATTTTGTAAATCCGGATATAAGGACAATTATAGACATCGGAGGACAGGACAGTAAAGTAATAAAAGTAGACCAATTCGGCTTTGTCGAAGATTTTGCAATGAACGACAGGTGTGCTGCAGGTACGGGTAAATTTCTCGAATTTCTCGCCCACACGCTTGAAGTTGACGTTTCTGATTTCGGGAAGTTAGCCCTCGAATCTCTCTCCCCGGCTGTAATAAGCAGTATGTGTACGGTTTTCGCTGAATCTGAAATACTGAGCCTGCTTGCGGAAGACACTCCTATTCCCGATATTATTGCCGGTCTGCACCTGGCAATTGCTAAACGGATAGAAGGACTCATCGACCTTGTCGGATACAGCGATGTGGTTTCAATCACGGGAGGTGTTGCAAAAAATCCCGGGATAAAAAAACAGCTCGAAGAATTGTTGAGCACTCCGGTTTTAGTCCCGGAAAATCCCGAATTTATCGGAGCTTTGGGAGCGGCATTATCTGCGTAACATCTGACCGGTTTGTTGCTTATACGTTTGTTATTCTTTTATAGTATTACAGACGGCATGAGCAATGAACACATTTGCCGGAGAAACCGATGCACACACAATTTTGTTGATGTTTAATACAGTAAAAAAGGTCAATTTCTATAATAGAATATGCAAGATATTACATTTATAAATACGATTATTGGTATCGGATTTAAAATCAATTGGTAAATATTTAACTTGATTTTTATGAAACCTTTTTATATGATATATTTGTTATAATAGATACTACTATACAACCACCTGTGGGCGAGAACTAAAAATGGAGTGATTCATGATACGGTTACGTGTTACGTTGAGTGTTCTTTTTATTTTTGTAATTTTTCTCGGTGTTTCAGGCGCATTTGCCCAGGGATTAAAGCCGGGGACAAAAGCTCCCGATTTTACCCTTGTCAGTACGGATGGTGACACGCTCTCTTTTTCGGATTTTTCCGGCAGGGTCATTGTGTTGCATTTCTGGCACTCTAATTGAAGCACGTGCTATGCGGAGTTCCCGCATCTAATTAAGGTTGCTGAAACTTATCCCGACAGTTTAGTACAGGTAATCGGCATTAATAGTTCTGATAGACTTGATATGGTTAAAAAGGATTTGGAGGAAAGGCCTACTCCTTATCCGCACATAGCGGGCAGGGGGGCTTCAATATTGAAAGATTATAAACCGCCTATGCTTCCGTACCTGTACTTTATTGATAAAAATGGTAAGATAAATTACGGAGAATTATTCTTAAAATTTGAGGATATAAAAGAAATCATTGATGATCTGATAAATTCTTCGGTGTTGTATAATGAAAAAATTTATTAAAATAACGTTTTTGCTCATATTTATATTACTTTTGGTAGTTGGAATTATCACAGGTGATATGTACTCGAACCGTCTTGAATCCTCCACATTGTGACTTTGGTGCATAGGGGTCGGATGAACCTCAGGACAAGTGCTTTACATAAGTGGCGTCGGTTGATTCAGGTCGGATTCGGACTGGTATTCATAAATAGCTATATTGCCGTACTCTGGACAAAAATGTTATACAACGGGCCTCTTCGTTCTGTATGTGTGCCCGTTTTAAACTGTCATTCATGCCCAACCGCTTTATTTGCATGTCCCATAGGCATGATGCAGTATTATGCTTCTCTTCACCAGTTTCCGTTTTTTGTCCTCGGTTTTATCGCATTTATCGGCCTGGTATTTGGCAGGGCTGCCTGCGGCTGGCTCTGTCCCTTCGGATTGGTCCAGGATTTGATGTTTAAAATCAAATCCGTAAAATACCGCATTCCGAGATTTTTCTCCTATTTCAAGTATGCCTTTTTGGCGGGGCTGGTGCTTTTATTGCCGTTTCTGACCGGTACGCACTGGTTTTCCCGTCTTTGCCCATGGGGGGGAATAACAGCGGCTATACCATGGGTCGCTTGGAATCCGGAGCACCCGCTGACGGAACTGCCGATTGTGCCGGAGGGTTCGGTCGGTGAATGGTTCTGGATCAAAATGGGAATTGTAGCGGTTTTTTTATTGTTATTTGTCTTAACTAAACGCCCCTTCTGCTATACGACGTGTCCGCTCGGCGCAATCTTTTCCTTTTTCAATAAATACAGCCTTTTCAAGATTGAGGTTGATGAAGAATGTACGCAGTGCGGCCTCTGCAGGAAAAAATGTGCGGTTAATATGCTCGCTTATGAGAATGCAAATAATCCTAATTGTGTTGAATGCCTTGAATGCCTTGCATGTGATAACGTAAAACTGCGGTTTAATTTTAACAATGTTAAGCTTCCTTTTGCTACAACTCCGGGGCCATCATGCCGGTCTGCATGCCCGGCAGGTACGGAAGCATGGCGATACATTGCACACATTCAGCGTGGAGAGCTTGAGGAAGCGTATAAAGTTATAAGGGAGCATAATCCGCTGCCTTCGGTATGTGCACGGGTTTGTCATCACCCTTGTGAAGATAAATGCCGCGCCGCCTGGGACGGGGGACAGCCGGTTAACATCCGGGCGTTGAAACGGTATGTAACCGATAATGTCGATCCCGCAACCTATAAGCCGTTGAAAGTTGTCAAGGCTGACGGCAAGGCGTTAAAAGTTGCCGTTATCGGCGCAGGTCCCGCAGGTCTGACCGCGGCGCATGACCTTTCTCTCAAAGGTTATAAAGTTACTATTTTTGAAAAGGAATCCCAGCCCGGAGGAATACTCTACAGCGGAATTCCTCCTTACCGGCTCCCACGCAATATCTTAAAAAAGGAAATAGATGCTATTATCGATGAGAATGTTACCCTCAAATGCGACACAACTCTTGGCAAAGATATAACTATTGAAAGTCTTTTCGAGGACGGATTCGAAGCTGTTTTTATAGCTGTTGGAGCACATAAAAGCAGGCGTTTGAACCTTGAAAATGAAAACGTCTCCGGCATTTACCCGGCTTTACACTTTTTAAAAAAGTTCAATCTGCACAATGAAAGCCTCGCAAAAGGACGGGTGGGTATTATTGGCGGGGGCAACTCTGCAATAGATTCCGCACGTGCGGCGCTGCGGCAGAAAAAAGTCGAGAGCGTTACCGTTTTTTACCGACGGACTCGTAAAGAGATGACAGCTTTCAGCGAGGAGATCGATGCGGCAGAAAAGGAAGGAATAAAGATTGAAACGCTTGTTTCTCCCGTAAAGATTCTTGCAGAAGGTGGACAGTTGACGTCGGTCGAGTTTATAAAAAACGTACTCGGAGGAGCGGACGAAAGCGGACGGAGAAAACCT
>LJUD01000271.1 GCA_001304035.1 bacterium SM23_31
GGCACTACACTTTTTGCGAAAATCAAGACCTGCCGGCTCTAAGTTGTTGTTTTTATTATCCAGAATTTTTCGAAACCCAATTTCACTGTAGAAGAAAAGTTAAAGATATTACTTTTATAGATTCCACATGAATTTTGAATATATAAAAGGCATGAGAAAAAATTCAAACTAAAATATGCAGGAACGCCCGGTAGGTGTTTACGATATAACAAAAACGTTATTGGGATGATTGACTTTTCTCAATTTCACGTACTTCTTTGACAAAGTCTTCTTTTGCCTCAAACTTCCTGTATACGGATGCGAATCTAACATAAGCGACATGGTCAATATTTTTCAATTCTCCCATAACCATTTCGCCAATCACCTTGTGAGAAATTTCCTTCATTTGTAATTCATGGAGTTTTTCAATAATTCTATTAACGAGCTGCTGGATGGTTTCGTACGAAACAGGTCTTTTGGAACATGCTAATCTAATGCCTTCCTCAAGTTTTTTCCGGTCTAAATCTTCGCGTCTTCCATCTCTTTTCACAACGGTGCGCGTAACGTTTTCAATGTATTCGTAAGTGGTGTATCGTTTTTCACAATTCAAACATTCCCGCCTTCTGCGTATTGCTTCGCCGTCGCGTACAATACGTGAATCAATTACTTTATCGTCCTGATTGTGGCAGTATGGGCATTTCATAATTTTTTGTAATGGTTTAATTCTTATATAACGATTAACGTATATTTACTATTATGACTTGTGTAAGAATTTTTTATTTAAAAACCTTAACTAAAAAATCACTGCAATCTGCGTTATTTTCATAGGGATTACTGCACACCGGTATTTTATTTTCTGCACTATTAAAAATCGTACAACGGAAATTGGTTACAGAGTTTTTTAACTTCGGTGTGCGTTTTTTCATATATTTCTTCATTTCCTATATTATTCAGGATTTCGCTAATCATAGCGCCGATTTTTTCCATTTCCGGCTCTTTCATTCCTCTGGTAGTCAGCGCAGGAGTCCCGATTCTAATCCCGCTTGTAATCATCGGCGTCATTTTATCGAAAGGAACCATGTTCTTATTGACGGTTATACCCGAAGCCTCGAGGGCGGCTTCAGCATCTTTTCCGGTGAGGTTATTTGGTGAAAGGTCAACCAGCATCAGATGATTATCCGTTCCTCCGGATACCAGTGTAAAACCTTTATCCATAAGGGTCCTTGCAAGAACCTGAGCATTTTGAACAATTTGTTTGCAATAATCTTTAAACTCCGGCAAAAGAGCTTCTTTAAATGCCACGGCTTTTGCGGCAATAATATGCATTAACGGACCTCCCTGCGTACCGGGAAAGACCCTGCTTGCTACTGCTGCCCTTAATGTTCGTTCTTTTCCTGTCCAGGGATCAACTATTGTTTTATCTGCAAATTTCGGACCTATTAATATCAGTCCTCCACGCGGTCCTCTCAGGGTTTTATGTGTTGTTGTGGTAACTATGTCGCAATAAGGAATTGGGGATGGCTGGAGCCCTACAGCCACCAAACCGGCAATATGGGCAATATCCGCCATTAAATATGCGCCGACGCTGTCTGCGACTTCCCGAAACTTTGCAAAATCCAGCGTCCTTGGATACGCACTGAAACCGGCAAGAATCAACCGTGGCTTTTCCTTTTTAGCCAGGTCGCCAAGTTTATCATAATCAATATATCCTGTTTCTTTTTCAACACCATACGGTACTACATCAAACAATCTTCCTGAAAAGTTAACGGGACTTCCGTGTGTAAGATGTCCGCCGTGCGAAAGGTCCATGCCAAGCATTTTATCGCCTTCCTTTAGAACCGAAAAAAAGGCTGCCATATTTGCCTGTGCGCCTGAGTGAGGCTGCACGTTAGCATAAGCGGCACCGAATAACTTTTTAATCCGCTCCCTGGCAAGGTCTTCTGCAATATCAACGAACTCACACCCGCCGTAATACCGTTTACCCGGGTAGCCTTCAGCGTACTTATTGGTCATTACAGAGGCGGCTGCTTCGAGAACTGCCGTGCTCACAAAATTCTCCGACGCTATTAATTCTAAACTGGAATTTAACCGGTTTATTTCACCGAAAACGGATTGGTAAATTTCAGGATCAACAGTCTTCAAATGGGAATACATATGTGCCTCGCCTCATTAACCGGTACAATAAAAGGTTGGTATTTTGAAGTTCGAATGTCGAATGCCGAAGTTCGAATGTCGAAGCAACTCATTCAATACTATAGAATTATCATTCGAAATTAGTATTTCGAATCCCGTCATTCACATTTGTATGAATGAATCTTTTCAACTCTTCGGGCATGCCGCCCGCCTTCAAACTCGGTATTTAACCACCGGCGAACGGATTCCTTAGCAGTCTGCTCGTCAGTAAATCTTCCCGCCAAGACAAGAATATTCGCGTCATTATGGCTTCTGCTGAATTCCGCCTGTTCCGGTGTCATACAGAGCGCCGCTCTTATTCCCGGAACTTTATTAGCAACAATAGACATGCCAATACCGGAACCGCAAATCAAGATACCTTTTTCATACGAACCATCGGACACTCTTTCTGCTGCACGATACCCGTAATCGGGGTAATCGACCGGTTCTTCGGAATCAGTCCCAATGTCCTCAACTTCGACATGGTTGTCTTTAAGAAATTGTACAACAGCTTTTTTCAATGCATATCCTGCATGGTCGCTGCCTATAATAATTTTCACAGCATTACTTTTTATATTTCCATACCCATGAATATTCAGGGATTCCCGGAGCATCATGCCCCTTATTCATATGTATATCTGACGGAGTACGAATAAAACTTTCGGTGTTATAATGTTGAAGCAGTTGGTTAGCTCTATTTCTGGTGTTCTGGTTATTTGTTGCATCTTTAAAATACTCAATAGCAACTTCATAAATCAGCTTATCATCTATATCCGGCGTTTCTCTTCCATATTTTCCCATAACAACAGTAATATAACTAACAATAACGTCCGCAATTTTTAAACTTGCTTCTCCAAACCCGGTATCGATTTGCCGGGCATTATATGCCCACTTCACCGCCTCCTGATAATTTTCCTTATTGAAATGGTATATTCTGGCAATATTTAATAAATATTGCGGGTTTCCCGGTCTCAATTTGTTTAATTCTTGCCACAGTACAATTGCCTGGTCAAATTTACCGACCGCCTCAAGTGCATTTGCTTTTTTCACACGGGCATCGATGTCGTCGGAATTAAGAGCAAGATATTTATCTGCAAATTCAATAACTTTTGCATATTCTAATTGGTTTTCATAAATATTAATTAAGTTCCAGATTATCTCCGCATCGGCAGGATTTTCGAGGTGTTTTTCCTCCCATACTTTAATAAGTGCCTCATCTCCACCTGTTATCCTGATTGCGTTTATCCATTCACTTTCAAATTCTCTATTATCCGGTTCTATCTCTAACAGCTCTTCCAATTTTTCCAATGCTTTATCATACTCTTGTTGTTTTATGTATATGGTTTTTAATGGTTCCAGGATTACCTTTCTTTTTGCTTTATCCTGTTCATACATAAGGAATTTTTCAGAAAATTCAATATATTTATCTGTTTGCTGATTTTCGCTATAATACCACTGGAGCCACTGGAGAATATATTTATAATTGTCCATTTCATTTTTATTGGATTTATAGACTTCAGAAGAGTCATAATAAACGTAACCTTCGTTATAATAATAATAAGCACTATCGATGATTCCCCGTTCCTGGTAGCATATTCCTATCTGTTTGTATATTACCGGATATTTCAATGTGTCAACATCGGCAAAAGTCTGATATATCTGTTTATCGATTTGAGCTACCTTCAACAGATCCGGCAGTGCCTGTTCATAATTTTTATCCATATACGGATAAATTCCCAGACTATATGCCCTTGACCTTGCGTATGACAGTTCCTTTTTTATTATTTCCTCTTGTGTCTGCTGCTTTGCCTGTTCCTGCGCCTGCTGTGTTTTCTCTTCCTTCGGCGGTTCCTGTGCTGGCTGACGACTTGTTGTGGTACTCGTAGTGGCGGCACACGCAGCAATTATAATTAGTGCACAAATCAGAACATATACAACAGAATACCGCATAAACAAACCGCTCTTCATTCGTCTCACTAATGATTTCACTAAAAACCTCCCATATTGTTTAGATAATTATATAAATTCTTAATATAAATCTATTTTTTCGGTAAATCAATATAAATCTTTCATTTCATTCTCGATTTTTACTTTACTTCTCTTCTTATGAACCATTTTTCAAAGCCAACGATTGCTATGTACATTCTTGCAATTATTTCCGAACCAACCGCTTTTGCTTTTGAAGAACGCATTCCTCCTTCAAATCCGACGTCTAACCTGTTTTTATTCTCATTAAAAGGAACGCTTATTCCGGCAGTAAGGAATTTTTCTGTAACGGAGGAGCCGTCTATATCAGGGGAATAGAGATTCCAGAAATAACCGCCAAAACGGTAGCTCAGCTTCCGGAATAGTCCACCCTCCTCCATTCCAGAAGGATTAAATTCCATTCCTGCCGAATACCGCGTGGAATTATTATAGTTTTGCACCGAAGCTTCATTAAACACAAGATCCTTATACTGCCAGCGGAATACATCTCCGGCAAAGGTGATTCTCGGCGTAATTGCTGAAGAAAACCCGAAACCAAATGAATACGGTAATTTGATATCTTGACCTTTTATATTCTGCAGGCTTTGCACTGCGGTTTTTGTTCTTTTTTCTGTCTTGAGTTTTACTTCACTAAAAAAGACTCCGCCAAGATGCAATCGCGGTAGTGCTTTATAAGTAAGTCCGATTTCAAAACCTTTTCCATTCTTATGACGTATCAAATTGCTCATGGTATCGTAAAATTCAATGTCCCTAAAATTAATTGACCAGGCTTCAAAATCAGCGCCAAAATAGTATAGATAATTGATGCCAAAAGTCAAGTAATCATTCAAGTTGTATGCCCCGCCAAAATAACACACAGAGATTCCCCCGGAACCTTCTATAATCCTCGTAAAATCGGGTGTTTTTGAGTGCATTTCAAAATCGCTATCCGTGTGTGGACGAAATCCGCCGCCGATAACCAAATAGGATGCAGGTCTAATTGTTAATGAAAGAGTATTCAATAC
>LJUD01000013.1 GCA_001304035.1 bacterium SM23_31
AGTCATGGTCAGAAAAACGCCGGAAATCGGTACTTCTGCATGAGCTTGCGCACGTGAAACGGTTCGATTACCTTTCAAGCTTCGTAGTTCATGTTGTTTCTGTCCTGTACTGGTTCAATCCATTTGTCTGGATTGCTGTGCGAAAGTTATACGTTGAATGCGAACAGGCGTGTGACGATTTGGTTCTCGAAGCAGGGACAAAAGCTTCGGATTATGCGAATCATCTGGTCGAGGTTGCGCGTTCGCTGCTATCACCTAAATGGGCACCTTCAATAGAAGTGGCAATGATGCGAAAATCTTTCCTTGAGGGAAGACTGTTAGCTATCTTTGATAATAAAAAACGGAGGACGAACATGAAAACATCAACTATACTCGGTGTATGTCTGCTTGGCATCTCAGTAATGGCAATGACTGCGAGTTTTGATACCCATGGGCAAATAATTCAAGAGCCATTGACCAATGTGCTGACCTTAGAACTTTCTTTCGGGGATGAAAAAACTATTAAGAAAGACGATTTTTTATTAGTATGGCCAGAAATAATAACGGTTAATAATTCCGGAGATATTCTTGTTTGTGATGAAGACAGAATAAAAGTGTATGATGATAAGGGTAAAGAAAAAATAATTATAGGTAGACCAGGAATGGGACCAGGCGAATTCAAAAATCCCTCTTTTTATTTAGGTCCTGAAGAGTATTTAATTGTAGTAGATAGTTACCAGTCCCAATCTACAGCTGAATATTTTTATTCTTTTTGCAAACTTAATGCATCTTATAATCTTTTCCCACCTGATTATAAGTTTGTAGAAAAGAAGAGATTTGAGAACAGCCTCCGTGTGGAAGAATATTTAAAGACTAAAAACCTCAATATTAAATACATACAACATATTGCTAAAATAATTGCCATAAATACTGACGAAAAAGTATATGAGATTGCACTGAAAAATCGGGAGATCATTGCTACAAATACTGTGGAAGATATACGTAGGGCTGCTGAAATGAGAAATCAACTGACCAAACCGGATACAAATTATTCGGTAATACTGTACGAAAATGCTGATACGGTTGTTCCCTTATTACAGACGAGATCAATCAACATTGGTAATGTTTTCTTCGTCCCATATCCATTAGGAGAATTGCATTGGGAATTACTTCCTGACCGTCGAGTTATATATGTATATGCAAACGAAGATATATACAAAGAACGAACCGGGTCATTCTATACGATACATCTCCTTTCGCTGGATGGGATTGAAGTGAAACGGATTACACGTACATTTACTCCGGTTGAGTATCCCGAAAGTCTGAAAAAACCGGATGAAGGGTACAAGGATAGTCGTTCTTATGAAATGCAAAAACAACTGGCGCAAGCTTGCAAAGAAAAAAAATTCTATCCTTCTATTGAACGTATGAAAATCGATAGATACTATGCATTCATGTTCACCTACAATAAAAATGACGATGAGGAAATACTTACTGATGTTTTTGATCTGGAAGCCGGAAAATACATTAAATCTGTTTATTTCCCTTTTGTACCTGTTGCCATCAAAAACGGATACGCTTACAATAGATCAAAAAATGAGGAAGATATTTTTACAATAGAAAAATATAAAATCGACCCGGCGGTGTACGGGAAGTGAAACTTTATTTAACCGCAGGAACCCCGAGTATTCGGGGCAGACGCAAAGGAAATGTCGAATGTCGAATTACGAGTGTCGAGTGTCGAATTACGAATGACGAATGATGAGTTATTTTTGTAGGGGCGGGGTTCCCCCGCCCTGTTTTATTTTAATATTAAAACTTTGTAAAAATACCTAATGAAGCTGTTTTAAGCTTCAAAATCACCCTTATCGGGATAAAAGACTGGATTCCCGCTCACGCGGGAATGACAAATGTGAATTTACAAAATTTACCAAAGTCCAGTTAATATTTAAACCTCCGCTGTATTTATACCAATACAGTAAAAAACATCATATAACCGGTCTATTCTCGAATCACGCATACAAAACTCTCCTTTAATTTTAAGGTGTGAAACAAAATCTCCGATATAGTTAACGGAAGGGGGAATATCAGTAATAACTCTAACTGAAATTTAAGAGTATGACAAAGACTGAATATTCCCTTACATTTTATCATGCGCTTATCTGGAATTCCGTCTCACCCGGAAAACGCTCTTTAACCGACACGTTTATAGAAAACAGTATCGGCACATTCGTCAATAACTGCCGCAAAGCAGGATTTAACGTTATTGTCGAGGATTGGGCTAACCTATCGTTCTATAAAGATATATCTCCAAACGCACTCACCAGAATTAACCGTTTTTTGTACAAAAGACTGCTTTTTAAACGCAAGCAGAATATCCTCACCAAATATACCGGCAGTACGGCATCGGCAAACCAGCGGCTGATAGAAATTTATCTCAATTTTACGATGCACCGGCGCTTAAAATGCGTTGCCAAAAGAATAGCACGGGAAAAAATTCCTTTCCTTGTGATTAAAGTCCGGAATGGCGATGCGTTTAAATGGTCGAAGGAACTGGTAAAAAAAGTTAATAAATACTGCCCTGAAACAGTAACAATCGCAGGCGGAGCACATCCGTCAATATACCAGGAGGATTTTTTACGGCACAGCAATTTTGATCTTGCCGTGGTTTCGGAAAGTGAACACACACTGCTGGATATATTAAGCATTACCTATAACAAAAAAACAAAGGAAGATATTATTGCAGCAATTAAACGGGCGGCAGAACATGAACTTTCGAATAATTTACTATACAGGGACAATGGTATCATTAAAAGGTCGGTATCGGAAAATATCGAAACGTTCAATAAAGAAATACCGGAATACAGCTATTCAAATTCAAAGGTGAAAATTCATGTTCTAACGGACTCGCCGGGATGTTCTTGCGGGAAATGGTATGCCGGCGTTCATGCAGACTTCCTTAAATATCATGTCATGTGTCCGGAGAAAGTAATTGAAGAGATCAAATCGATGCTGAAAAAAGGAATAGGCATATTTCGGTTCGCAGGGTGTTGTATGAACTTAACCGATGCTGCAAAAATTGCTGAAAAAATAATTGATAACGGATTGAAGATTCAATACTCGATATTCGGTATTAAAATCCCGAAAGCCAAAAGCCCCGCTCGTTACACCCTGCTGGTTAACATGTATGAGCTTCTCATAAAATCCGGTCTCAGGGCTGTCTGTATCGGCGCTGAAACAGGCAATGATTTGATTCTTCAGGAAGCGTTAGGCGGACACAAAATTAGTGAAGACGTATTAAATACCGTAAAAGCAGTGAGAGATGCATCCCGCAACACCGGAATACGAGTGGACGTATGCTTATCTTTTATTTACCCCGTTCCGGCAATGGGAAAGGTCAGTGCGGATCAGATTTATGAAGATAACTTAAAATTAGCCAAGGCTGCCTCACCGGATTCAGTTATATGTTATCCCCCGGTACCTTTAAAAGGCACCGACTGGTTCAAAAAAAGCAGCCGATACGGCTTTACAATCGGAGAAAAATACATCCCGGAAATGCTTGTATACGAATACGAAATGTATAAACCGGTAAGTATGTGGAAGGATATAGACTTTACTCTCGATGGTATTTCCTGGCTGGACATTTTAAAAAAATGTAATGAAATGAGAAACGGATTTGAAAGCGCCGGTTTTTCAACGGAACTCACGGATGAATACTTTCTATTAATGAGAAATACCGGTTATGACAACAAAAAAACAATAGAAATATTTAAGAAAGAAACAATTTTAGACATGGTATCGGGTAATTACAATTTTACAAATTCTATTTATTACCGTGTAAACAAGGCGAGTGAACTGATTGCCGAAAGCAACAAAATCGCTAATTATGCCGCATTCCCGGAGCTGAATAATAAATTTGCATGAATGCTTCATTTTTAAATAAAAAGATTAAACGGAAAGTTCGCAGAGGACACGTATACCGAAGGCATCCCTTACGGGAGAGTTCGCAGAGATATTATCAAATGTCGAATGCCGGATTGTGTAAATTGAATGATTTAACCTGTTCCATTTACATTATTCGCACTTCGTACTTCATATTTAGGCTTTTTTCTGCGTCCCTGCGGTAAAAAAGGAGGACATTATTAATGGCACAGATATTGACAAAAAATAATACGGCGACGTATACAGCGGAAAGCGCAATATCAACCTTTCCGATACAGCAAAAGGAACTAAAACCCGAAAAAAAAATAATATATAAGGAAATACACGATGAAGATGAATTGCTTGAGATGTTTGCCTTACGGTCACTTGTATATCAGTACGTAAATTTTTTCAAGGACACGGACGAAAATTCACTTGATGAAACACATTTAGATATTGACTGCTACGACCTGTATTCGACGTTCATTGGTGCATTTGAAATAATAAAAAATTCAAAAAGACTTATAGGAACCATGCGGATTATTAGCGGTGATCAAAAATCTCCTTCAGCGCCGTTTGTTGAATCCGTGTACGAGACGCTGCCGGACGATGAATCGAAACAGACATTAGAGAGACCGGCGCTCTTCCCGCATCTCGAGACGTTTAATGTTCCGTTTTACTATTATTCCTCATTTTTTAAAACGGACGAAAAATTAGACCCGGATAATCCTTTTGATGAGAAACCTTATGAAATTTCACGATTAGCCGTGCTGCCGGAGTACTGGAAATCAAAATTCAGGGTAGTTCATGGATTACACGAAATGTTGGTTCTCAGTTCATGGAAAGCTCAGCCTAAAAGAAGTATTTTTATCATTGCAACTCACCCGAACACGAAACAAAAATATGAGAGAATCGGATTTCACGTAATTCCGGGAACGGAAGAAAAGTTATATAAAGGGATCAACCAGCCGGCTATTTTGATGAGAGTAAATATGGAAGAGTACCTGAAGATACCAAATCCCTATATCAAGATTTGTTCGTCCGCATATCCTCACTTTTTAGAAAAAGGCTACTATACGCGAGAGGAAATACATAAAACGGTTAAATAAAGTTGAAATCAGGCAACACTGTCGATTCAATTTAAATCATTTGCAGTAATTTGATTCATCAAATTTCAAAAGCATCTTATATATCTTACCGTAAAAAAACATACGAATTAGACTGACTTACTCATAAATTTTTACCGGCAGCCGCATACTTTAGTGTGTGTCATATATTATAATGTATAATAGCGTAATAAACGCAGTCTAAAGCCTGCGGCTGCCTCAAAAGCATCTTTAATTGCTCGATAATTAACAAATCACACCTATTATTATTTATGAATTAATCAGATTACACAAATTTTTAAAAAGTTCCAACATAGTCCTTCCGACGATTAACGGCAATTATCTAATCTTATTAGTAACTATTTATTATATAAATACTTAGCCTCGATGATATTTTAATTAAATAGCACATTAAAATATATATACACATAAAATAATTGAAATCTTATAAATAATTATTGATAAATTAAAAAAATAATATATATTAGTTATATGTATCTTTTGAACCAATAATAAATATTGCTAAAAATAAGATTTTCATTAAGAATCGAAAATAAATTTGTGGCAGCACTATTACACAGCATTACGTTCCCAAAATATCCCTAAAACAGGCATTGTAGATTTTGACTACTATTACTTTCATACACTTCATACTGGGTGGAAATTCATATTCTGAAGGGGATACAAAATGGCAGATGAAAGAAAGACAATAGAACGGTTTATTGGAGAATTAGGGAAACTACGCCAACGCGTTAATGAATTAGAAGCAATAGAATCAGAGCGCAAGCATACCGAGGCGCTATTACGGAAGAGTGAGGAGAAATACCGAACCTTAACAGAGGATCTCAATGTGGGCATATACAGAAGTTCTCCCGAAGGCAAATTTATAGAGGTGAATCCCGCATTGTATAAAATGTTCGGTTATAAGAGTAAAACGGAATTCCTGAAAATAAACGTATCCGATTTATATCAAAAACCTGAAGACATGATAAGTTTTAATAAAAAATTGTTAAAAGAAGGATTTGTAAAAAACGAAGAATTGCAATTAAAGAGGAAAGACGGAACTCTCTTCATAAGTTCAGCTACCACAGCAGCAATTAAAAATGAAAGAGGGAAAGTACTATATTATGATGGGATTATGGGAGATGTAACAGAACGTAAAAAGGCGGAGAATATTCAAAATGTTCTGCATAATATACTGGAAGCGACTACAAAAACAGAAGCCCTTGGAAACTTGCTGGAAAGAATCCATGCGGAAGTTAACACATTAATGGATGCTAAAAACTTCTTTGTCGGGCTATATGATGAAGAAAGTAATACCTATACCTTCCCATATTACGTTGATAAAGGTAATAAATTTGACACCCATAAGCCCCTAAAACTGAGCAGGAGCATCACCGACTATGTCCGTAAAAGCGGAGAACCCCTGCTTGTGAATAAACCACTATTTGAAGATTTTCAGAAACGTAAAAATCTTGATCTTGTTGGCAGCCCGGCAGAATCCTGGATGGGTGTACCATTAATGAGTGACAATAAAGTTTCCGGTGTTTTGGTCGTGCAGAGTTATACCAATCCGGAGGCATATTCCCAGGATGACCTCGTTATCCTCACTTTTGTATCAGGTCATATAGCCATGGCAATTGAGAGAAAAAGTGCGGAAGAAGCTATCAAAAAAAGCGAAGAAAAATATCGAACCTTAACAGAAAATCTCAACGTAGGTGTATACAGGAGTACCTCCGGACTTAAGGGTAAATATATTGAAGTGAACAGTGCAATGGCAAAAATGTTCGGTTATGACAGCAAAAAGGAATTTTTAAAAATAACTCCCTCCGATATATATCAAGCTCCGGAAGAAAGAGCCCGGTTTAGTGAGAAAATGTTAAGAGAAGGATTTGTAAAAAACGAGGAATTGCAATTAAAGAGGAAAGACGGAACTCCAATTATTTGTTCTACTACGGCTCTGGCTGTTAAAGATCAAAATGGAAAAGTAATCTGTTATGATGGCATTATTGAAGACATTACCGAAAGTAAGCGGGCTGAAGAGGAGCTTAAGAAGAGTAAAGAGCTTTACAGTAGTATCATGGAATCTATTAACGAGGGTATAGTGGTTTTTGACCGTGATTTTCACTACAAATATTGGAACCGTACGATGGAAAATATCAGCGGTATCCCTCGAAGTGAACTGATAGAATCCGGCAAGCGCCCATGGGATGTCTTCCCACACTTAATCGAGCAGGGTGTGGATAAGATGATGAAGCAGGCAATGGACGGTGAAGTAGTCGGTCGGGAAGAAATACCTTTCCGCCTCCCTGACGGGACAACAAGGTTCACATCCGAAGTATTTCTTCCGCTGCGAACCACTACCGGCGAGATCAACGGGATCATTGGTGTGATCCGCGACATCACCGAGCGGAAACAAATGGAACAGATGCTAATACAATCAGAAAAGATGGCTTCGATTGGAACAATTGCTGCCGGAATTGTGCATGAGATAAACAATCCCCTCGGATATATCTCCAGTAATTTAAGGACACTGGAAAAATATGATGAAAAATTCACTAATTTTTGCAGGAATATTGATTCCCTGCTTGAAGAAGTTTCTCAGTCAGGATCAGATGAAATAAGCAACATTAAAGATAACTATATAACATATAAAGAAGAAAACAACATTGATTATTTAATCTCCGACATGAAAGAAGCAATATCCGAATCGCTTGAGGGAGTAGAAAAGGTAAAAAAAATTGTTATTGATTTAAAAGATTTTTCCCGGTCAGAAAAACCGGAAATGAAATTAGCTGATATTAATGACGGTATTGAAAAAACGCTGAATATAATCTGGAATGAATTGAAATACAAGTCGGAAATAAACAGAGAATTTGGCGACATCCCTAAAATAGAATGTGATATTCAAAAACTGAACCAGGTATTTATGAATTTATTAATTAATGCTGTTCAGGCTATCGAGAATCGGGGTGTTATTAAAATTAAAACATTTCGTTCTCATAATTTTGTTGTCATTCAGATAAGTGACACCGGTAAAGGGATACCAAAGGAAAACCAAAGTAAGATTTTCGATGCATTTTTTACCACAAAAGAATCCGGCAAGGGTACAGGTCTCGGATTATCCATATCATTAAAAATAATCCAAGAGCATAATGGAACGATAGATGTTGAAAGCAAATCCGGAGAAGGAACCACATTCACAATAAGACTGCCGTTGAAGAAGTTAGTGCAAATTATAGAACATAAGGTTCTTATTGTAGATGATGAGGAAGACTTCAGGGATGTTTTAAAGAAAAGTATACAACTATATGATCCATCTTTTACAGTAAAAACGGCAAAAGATGGATTTGAGGCAGGTGAATTAATAAACTCGCTTAAACCAAATTTAGTCATTTTAGATATAAAAATGCCGGGATTGAACGGATTTGAAGTATGCAGAAATATTATGAGCAGCGAATTAAAGGATAAAGCTAAAGTAATAATGATAACCGGATTTGAAGATATTGATGCAAAAGAAAAATCAATCAAAGCCGGTGCATTTGAATTTATGAAAAAGCCTATTAATATCAAGAAATTATATAACGTTCTGGACAAAATTTTTAAATAAAACAGTCTAACAATATTGGATAAAGATTATGTACCATGGAAAGATACTTTGCGTTGACGATGATACTAATGTTCTTTCCGCTTTAAGAAGAACTCTTGAAGTGGCAGGATTCGAAGTAGTCACTGCTTCCTCAGGTAAGGATGCTTTGACGATTCTGGAAAAAGAAATTTGCGATGTTGCTATCTTAGACTATATGATGACAGAAATGAACGGGATAGAACTTATAAAAAAGATAAAAGAGAACTGCTATGAGGTAGAACCATTAATAGTCACCGGGTATAGTGATATTTCGCTGGTTGTTGAAGCTATAAAAGAGGGAGCTTTTGATTATATATTAAAACCCTACAATGAAGAACTTTTAATCTCTACAATAAATAAGGTTTTGAAATATAAGAGGTTATTATATGAAAACAGGATTTTACAGAACCAGTTGAGTGAAAAACATAAATTTGAGAATTTAATCGGTTCATCTCCGGAAATGAAGAGAATTTTTTCAATTATTGAAAAAGTAAAAGATTCGAACAATAACGTATTGATCCATGGGGAAAGCGGAACCGGAAAGGAGCAAATTGCAAAAGCCATACATTACAGCGGAAACAGAAAAGATGAATTATTTATACCGGTGGATTGCACCGCCATCAATCCTAATGTCATAGAAAGTGAATTATTCGGTCATGTCAAAGGTGCATTTACTGGCGCCCATCAAACCAAGGAAGGATTGCTAAAATCAGCCGGAAAAGGGACCATCTTTCTTGATGAAATAGCTGAAATCCATCCAAATATCCAGGCAAAGCTTTTGAGAGCAATTCAGGAAATGGTAATTAAACCGGTAGGCAGTAACAAAATAGAAAAAATTGAAGCGAGAATTTTGGCAGCTACCAATAAGGACATATATGAAGCAATTGAAAAAGGGGAATTCCGGAAAGACCTTTTCTATCGTTTGAATGTGGTTTCTATAAAAGTCCCGCCCTTGAGAGAGCATAAAGAAGATATATCTCTGCTCGTTGACCATTTTATAAAAAAATACGGTACGGATGAAAAGGAAATTAAAGGTATTACACCGGAAGCGATGAATGTTATTATGGCATACCACTGGCCCGGGAACATCCGTCAGTTAGAAAATTGCATAGAAAGAGCTTTTGTATTAGGTACGGGTGAGCACATAGATGTAAAAGACCTTCCGGAAGAAATAACATCAAAAAAAATTGAAAAAAAGTCAGGAATTAATACCCTCAGGGAAATAGAGCGGGAACACATCATAAAGACGATTCTGCATTTTAAAGGAAATAAGAAGAGGGCAGCCGAAACTCTGGGTATTAAAAGAAGTACTCTTTATCACAGAATAAAAGAATATAATATCGATATTTAAAAGGAAGAACGACCGAAATAATCTCTCAATTTTCAAAACACTGCTTTCATCTCACATTACAGGCTTCATAGTATAATTATGATAAATACAAAGTCCTCATTTTGACACTAATTATGTCCATTTTATGTAAATGTGTCCAAAATTTGGACAGTCTATGTAAAGATAATTTATCATTACATTCACCCATATTTGCTTTCATACCTGATTACTCAACTTTTTCCCTTTAATTTCATAAATAATTCAATATGGAACAATATAAATATCTGCCATTTTACGATTAATTTGTACATTAAAGCAAAATACAACCGTCTTCTGGCACAGAAGTTGTATTATAAATTAATTGCATATTTAGTTTAAACCTTATTCAGGGCAAAAATGAATAATAAAAAATATACGGTTTTAATAGCAGACAGTGATTTGCATTCGGTAAAAAAGTTGGAAGAAAGATTTCTGATAGAAGGATTTCGTGTATTTTCTGTTAATTCGGGCAGGGACGCAGTTTTGTGTATGAGAAAAAGAAATATCAACATAGCTATAATAGATGTAAATCTCAAAGACATGAAAGGGTATACAATTGTTCCTTTACTAAAAGACATAAATAAAGATATAAAAGTAATAATAACTACATTTAGAAATTCCGTTGAATTGGAGGGTAAATGTAGAGAAACTGGTATAATTTTGTATGCAATAAAACCTTTGGATTATACGCAAATTGTAAAAATAACTAAAAGTGCACAAGAAAATCATAGAGAATTTATTGATGAATTAAACGATACAACTCTGGCAAAATCTCTCTAATCTGCATTTGCTTTATGAAGTATTAATACATTGGGACGTCATATTTTGCTGGATATACTTGCTATGTTGATCCTGATAATAACAATTTTTTTCAATATTACTTTAAAACAAAATACCTTTTATTACTATGAAAAATACAAAAAAAATACTTGTTATCGATGACGAAGAAAACACGAGGAATGCCATAAAGAGGATGCTGCATGAAAGTATGCCCTACGTTTGTGTAATTGAATCCGGAAGTAGTGAACATACGTTAGAAATAGCAAAAGCGCATCAACCCGATTTGATCCTTTTAGATGTTTTAATGCCAAAAGTGAATGGATTAACAGTACTGAAAACGTTAAAAGAAAGTAAAAATCGAGAAATTAAAAAAATACCGGTGATTATGATAACGGGAATTGGAAATAGAGAAGTTAGTATTAAAGCTAAAAAAATGGGTGCAGCCGACTACATTACTAAACCGTTTAATGATAAGATATTTTTATTGAAAATCAAGAAATATATGAAAATCAACCAGAAAAATTTTTTAAAAGTATTAAAACAAAAATCAGACTCAAAAAAAAGTTAAAATTTATATAAACTTCAGAGAATTCACATTTATATAGATTACAGAGAATTCATAATGAAAGTAAAAGAAAAAACAAAAGAGCAATTCATCAGAGAATTGCAACAACGTATTAGCCGGTTAGAATTAAGGGAATCCGAGTATAAAAAGGCAGAAAAAATACAACAGGAGCAGATGCGTAAACTTGACGAGCGTGTCAAAGAACTGAATACCCTCTATGCCATTTCCGAGATTTTTGAAAAGAAGGATATTTCTTTGGAAGAAGTATATAAAAAAGTGATCAATTTAATACCAACAAGTTGGCAGTATCCTGAAATCACATGCACACGCATCATTGTAAAAGGAAGGAAATATAAGACGGCAAATTTCAAGGAAACTCTCTGGAGGCAGACCAGTAATATTATTGTCGAGGGCGAAAATATTGGCAAAATAGAAGTATATTATTTAAAAGAAAAACCTGAAATAGATGAGGGACCTTTTCTTAAGGAAGAACGATATTTAATTAATGAAATTGCAAAGCGATTAGGATTAATTATTGAGCGTAAAAAAGCAGATAAAGCACTGCGTGAAAGCGAAGAAAAATACCGGACCTTAGCAGAAAACCTCAATATCGGAGTATTCAGAAGCACTCCCGGACATAAAGGCAAATTTATCGAAGTAAATCCTGCAATGGTTAAAATGTTTGGCTTCGACACCAAAAAAGAACTCTTGGAGATAAGTCCGTCTGATTTATATCATAATTCCGAAGACAGAGCAAAATTTAATGAGAAAATGCTAAAAGATGGATTTTTAATAAATGAGGAATCCCAATCAAAGAAAAAGAACGGAACACTGTTCATTGCTTCCGATACGGCTGTAGCTGTTAAAGATGAAAAAGGCAATGTAATATATTATGACGGTATTATTGAAGACATTACCGAACGGAAGAAGTCAGAGAAAATCCAAAAAGTTTTGCATAATATATTGGAAGCAACGACAAAAACCGACACCTTAAAAAATTTACTGGAGAGAATTCATGAAGAAATCGGCACATTGATGGATGCGAAAAACTACTATGTTGCGCTTTATGATGAAGAAAGTGATATGTATACCTACCCATATTATGTGGACGAACATAATAATTTTGAACCTGATAAACATTTAAAGTTAAGCGGCGGCTTTACTGATTACGTACGCAAAAGTGAAGAACCTCTGTTAATGAACAAAAAACTTTTTCAGGAATTTCTGAAACATAAAAAGGCTGATTTTATAGGAAGTCCTGCTGAATCATGGATTGGTGTACCATTAATGAGCGGGGACAAAGCTTCCGGAGTTGCAGTAGTACAGAGTTATACAAATCCGGATGCCTATACGCAGGATGATCTCAATATACTTACTTTTGTCTCCGCCCACATAGCAATAGCAATCGAAAGAAAAAGAGCGGAAGAAGCAATAAAGGCGAGCGAAGAGAAATATCGCAGCCTGACAGATAACCTTAATATAGGAATATATAGAAATACCGTCGGATTTAATAATAAACCCATTGAGGCAAATCCCGCAATGGTCAAAATGTTCGGATTTGAAAGCAAGAAAGAATTTCTCAACACAAATATCCCCGAAACATATAAAAATCCTGAGGAGAGAAAAAAGTTTATTGAAAAAATTTCAAAACACGGATCTGTAAAAAATGAGGAAATACAATATAAGAAAAAGGATGGAACACTGTTCATAGGTTCCGATACCGCTGTAGCTGTAAAAGACGAAAAAGGAAAGGTATTGTATTACGATGGAATTCTTGAAGACATCACCGAACGCAAGAAGATGGAAGAGGCACTGCGAATTGAAAAAGCCTATTTTGAACAGCTTTTCGAGAGTGCGCCCGAAGCTATTGCTCTTTTGGACAACAAAAGCCGGGTGCTGCGGCTGAATAAAGAATTCACAAGAATATTCGGATATACATTTGAGGAAGTAAAAGGTAAATCAATAGACGACCTTATCGTATCTAAAGAGTTGCTTGAGGAAGCAAGAGCTAATACTGAAATAACAGCAAAAGGTAAGCCTATCTCTCAAGAAACCGTGCGTAAGCATAAAAATGGAACACTAATAGATGTTTCAATTCTTGGAGCTCCAATCAAAGTTAGTGATGAACAAGTAGCAGTCTGCGCTATTTATCGCGATATTACTGAGCGTAAAAAAGCGGAAGAGGCGCTAAAAGTAGAAAAAGCCTATTTTGAACAGCTTTTTAAAAATTCCCCTGAGGCAGTTGTACTTGCCGATACCAATTGCAGGATAATTCGGGTGAACAGTGAATTTACAAAAATGTACGGATATACACTTGAGGAGGCTGAAGGTCAATTATTAGACAGACTCATTACAAATGGGGAGTTGTATAATGAAGCCTCGTCCATCACCAAAAGGATAGGAGAGGGTAAAACAATTTCCCTTGAAACCGTTCGTATGCGTAAAGACGGATTGTGGATCAATGTATCAATTCTCGGAACTCCGATTATGATGAGCGGCGGGCAGCTTGCAGCATATTACATTTATCGCGACATCACAGATCGCAAAAAAGCCGAGGAATTACTACGGAAGAGTGAAGAAAAATATCGTACCCTAACAGAAAATCTCAATGTCGGAATATACAGAAGCACCGTCGGGCAAAAAGGCAAATTTGTAGAAGCAAATCCCGCTATGATAAAAATGTATGGCTATGATAGTAAAGAGGACTTTCTTAGCACAGACATTTCTGATTTGTATGTCAATGAGAAAGATAGAGATAAATTTAATAAAAAAATGTTAAAAGATGGATTTGTAAAAAATGAGGAAGCATATTTTAAGAAAAAGGACGGATCACTATTTATAGGTTCCGATACAGCTGTAGCAATTAAAGATGAAAGAGGAAAAGTATTATATTATGACGGGATTATAGAAGATATTACCGAACGGAAGAAAGCAGAGGCGGCGCTGCAGGAATCTGAAGAAAGATTCAGATTATTATTCCAAAACGCAAGTGACGGAATCATCATTGCCGATTCTGAGACTCAAAAATTTATGTCAGCCAATAAAAAGATGCTGGAAATGCTTGGTTATTCCCTGAAAGAGCTCGAAAACCTAAGTGTTACGGAAATTCATCTGAAAAAAGATTTACCCCGTGTAACGGAAGAATTTCAAAGACAAAATAGAGGTGAAATAACACTGGCTAAGGATATTCCGGTTCTAAGGAAAAATGGAAGAGTATTTTATGCGGATTTCAACTCAACTCTTATGGTTTTAAATGGCAAAAAATGTCTCGTAGGAATAGTCAGAGACACTACTGAAAGAAAAAAATTGGAAGAAGAAAAAATGCAGCACAGCAAACTTGAGGCGATACATAATATGATTGTAACATTAAACCATGAAATGAACCAGCCGCTGTCAATTATCTGTTCCAATGCTGAAGTTTTATTGAACGAAACAAAGAAAAATACCGGATTACACGAAGATTTAACAATTATCTGGAAAGAAGCATGGAGATTAGCGGATTTGGTTCGGAAAACACAACAATTGAAGGAGATAAAGATTACTGAGTACACACTTGGAACAAAAATGGTAGATTTAAATGACGTTGACACCAAAATAAAGACTAAATAATGAAATAACAAGGTATAAATCCTTTGTTAAAACGGAGAAACAGAACAAATAGGAAAAAACCGATAATTTTTATGATTTATTTTATATCGATTTAACATAAAAACAGATTTTTATAAAAATTTACGGCAAGTAGAAACTTAGTTACAAGAGATTAGATTATGCGTAAACAGTCTATTTTAATCGTTGATGATGAGGTAAATGTTCTCAACACGTTAAAGCGGATATTTAGAACCGAAGATTACATAATATTTACAGCCCAAAGTGCAAAAGACGGATTATATGTATTGGAAAAAGAAAATGTCGATTTGATAATATCCGACCAAAAAATGCCCGTCATGGACGGTTTGGATTTCTTTGAGAAAACTATTGAAAAATATCCGGATGTTATTCGCATTATTCTTTCCGGGTATGCGGAGTTAAAAGATGCTTTAAGGGCTATAAACAAAGGATGTGTATATAAGTTTATTGTTAAACCCTGGAATAATGAAGAATTAAAAATTACACTCAAAAGGGCTCTTGAACAGCGTGAACTCATTTTAAAAAACAGGTTCTTGACTTTAGAATTAAAAATTAGAGATAAAATATTGGAAGAACTTGATAAGAATTATCCTGATGTAACAAAGAAACTTATTGATAACATCAATAACAAACCGTTAAACGACAAACAAAATTGAAAAAACATGATTTGTAAGAAAATATTAATATTTGTGCATCATATTTATATTAGAAAGTATCGGTTTCGAACACATATCTTCCCGACAAGTCGGTATATACAGGCGTACTATTTCTACTTGTGGATTCAATATTGGAAAAATTAATATACAATTATGTATATCATTGTTTTATTTTTATATTAATTGCGTATAATCTTGACTTTGAGAAAAAAACCGATTTTATTTTCAACATATACCTGATTTTAACAGGTAAAAATCTTAGTTTTATAAATCCCAATGTACAAAAGGATTTGTACGTAAAATTGACCGTTTAACAATATATATTTTTTAGGAGAACTTCACCATGAAAAAACACAAGCTGTTATTCGTGGATGATGAAGAAAATATCCTCAGATCGCTGAAAAGACTATTTGTAGACGAAGAATATGATGTTTATACCGTTACGAATGGTTTCGATGCGGTTAAGTTGCTGGACAAGCATGAATTTTCATTAATACTTTCTGATTACAGGATGCCGATATTAAACGGAGTGGAGTTTTTGAAGTTAGCGAAGGAGAAATCTCCGGAAACGATAAGGATGATCTTAACGGGATTTGCCGATATTGAGATGGTTATTTCCGCTATTAATGAAGGGCAGGTATACAAATTTATTGAAAAACCGTGGGAGGGGGATAATCTAAAGGTACAGGTAAGAAGGGCGATCGAGCATTATGAATTGACTGACGAAAGGAATGAGCTGCTTGAGACCGTAAAATGGCAGAACGAAGAGTTGAAAAGCTGGAATAAAACTCTCGAGAACAGAGTAGAGGAAAAAAATAAGGAGCTGAAGTTAGCTTATGAAAAGCTGAAGTTAATAGTAAAGGAATTAAAGGGAAGAGATAAAGTTCTTCAATCCTTATTAACTATTCATTCATTTGATGAGACACTGGATTTAATTTTAAATGTTATCTTAGACATTATACCTTTCGACAGGATAATCATTTATGTGTTAGACAAAGAAAAGGAACTGATGTATCCTAAGGCGGGATATTTAATTAAGGATACTAAAAAATCTAAGATAGGCAAAGAGATAAAAAAAATTTCTTCATTACCCATACCGAAGCTGAAGCCCGAGAATAAATCAATATTAGCAGGCACCTCTTTTTACGATAAAATCAGCGAATATTTGTATATTATATCCATTGTAAAGGATGACATTTGCATAGGTGCCGTTACAGTTGACAATTCAGCGACGGGAAGACCGATTGGGTATAAGGAATTAGATATATTAGCCGGGTTTTCTTCGTTGGCTGTTCTGGCAATTAATGATTATTTTATCAGTACTGCACTGCCGGATTGGCAGGATAAGATAGACGAGGTTTTAAAAAAACTTAAGTAAGTATGATTAAGAAACAATCAAAAAATAGTCCGAAAATAGAAAAGAGCGATCAATCTGCATCAGAGTTCCATGAGATGCATCTTAAAAAAATGGATTTTGAGATAGTAAAGAAGATACTGTCCGACCAAAATTTAGCTGAGGATGATTTTCAAGAAACTGAGGCTGGGGCAGTTGAGGATGACAGGTTTTTGGAATTAACTATTGAATCGCTGGAAGATGGATTTAAGAAGGCGAGTGACCTGTTAAGTGTACCCATAAAGGAATTAAGATACAAGATTGCTGAGAAGTTTTTAAAGAATGTAGATGGAGAGATAGTTGAATTTCAAAAGATCGAGTTTCGCCGGAAGTTAGTCTCAGGGAAATCTCAGATAGAGATCAGCGTGGACAAGCTTTCGGCATATTTTGATGTTGTTTTCCCGAAAACAGTTGATGGTAAGGAAACGGACGAAGAATATTTGTTGAACCGGATCAAAAAGAAAAACATTAAATACGGGATTCAGCATGAAGAGATCAAAAAAAATGTACTTAAATTGAAAGAGAACTATGACGCATTAAAAAATACAATAATTGCAAAAGGGCAGCCGCCGGTTGGTGGTGAGGATTGTGAAGTTGTATACAGCTTATTTTCTAACTTTGAAGAGATAAATTACAGTGAAGCCAAAGGAAAGTCTCTATCAGAGATTTTAAACAGCAGTTTACTTGAAACCATAAAAGAGAATTATTTTCCGGCGAAGTATGTAAGTAAGGGCGAATTAATTGCTACCACAACGGAGCCGGGTAATGGAAAAGACGGAATAGACGTTTTTGGAAATCCTATAAAAGCAGAAAAAGGCAAGCTGGCATTTAAAGCCGGTGAAAATGTTAAGGTAAAATTCAAAGACGACCACATAAATTAT
>LJUD01000272.1 GCA_001304035.1 bacterium SM23_31
AGCCTTCTCATTGCGGCAAGTTTTTCATTCATCCGTTTTTGCTCTTCAAGCTGTACCTGTTCGGTTATATCGTCCACAAGCAGAATACATGTAACTTTATTTTCATCTTCCTTTAGAAGCGTTGTCCTTAACGAGAGCCATTTTGATTCACGGCTGCCGGGTAATAAATAATATTGCGGTTTTTTTAATGTTTTTAAATCCTTTCTGCAGCTTTCTATTGCCTCGACAAAAATATCCGGGAATACAGAATATGATTTATCATATACATCGGTATAGTCAAGTCTGAGAAGGGTTGACACCTTTCTGTTAATTACTTTAACTATGCCGCTATCGTTAATTGTTATTACTCCGCTTTCAAGATTATCGAGAATTGTATTTGTATACTTGTCCAGGTATGAAAGCTCTTTACGAAGAAGCTTTCTATGCCTGTAACTTAAAACGAAATTTACAAAGACTAATCCGATAACCAGCATTAAACCGCTGAATATGAACATTCTGCGTTCTGCGCGAGTTGTAATAGCATCGTATTCAGCCATCGATATTCCCATTCTCAGCAGACCTATCGGCTCATTATCAATAGTATACGGCGCAACAGCCTCAAACAAAGTTCCCTGATCATATTCAATGATCCGGGATTTTAATGCTTCATCGCGGAAGGCTTGTTGAAGAAATGCATCATCAGAAAAAGACGAGATTGAGTATCCTTCTAAAAATCCTGCGATGATAGTCTGATCATTTTCCAGAGCAATATATTCGACACTCTCACTTTCTGCATAACTTTTAAGTATTTGTCCGAAACCGAAGATTTTTCTGAAATACTGTATTTTTTCTCCATTTATTATCCCTGCGACAGCGCCGCCATTTTTTCTTTTCACAACCGCCGCCATGAAGTCTTCTTCGTAACGGACCGTATCCGGAATAACGTACAGCGATTTATTGTCACCGTTCTGCTGAACATTCCTCAGTATGTATTGAGGTATTGTTACAGGTGCTTCAACAGATAAAAAGGACTTTTTTACAATACGCAAATTATTATCGTAGACTTGAATTTCAGCAAATCCCGATATTGAAAGGATGTCTTTAAGCTCTGCATCGGATAACGGTGTATTGCGGTCGACCCGTTCAATCAAATTCAGATTAGCATAAATATTTTTGTTTATTTCATTTTCGAGTTCTGCTGCCGCTGTAAAAGAATATTGAGCCGTATTGAGAAGCGTCTCGATAAATAATGCTGCACTTTTATCAAGCATGTTTAAGTAATCGTTACTTCTCGAACGGTATTCCAGAAATGCCGATACTATTATTATAATAACTCCGGCAGCAGCCACAGGAAGGAGCACCTGGGGCGGCATTATCCTTCCGTACCATCGATCAATAGATATATTTTTGTTCATTTTAGCCCGTCGGTTTTATTTTTATTATAGTTGTTTTTCAAGAAATACACGTTTAAGAATGATTATATCTAAAATCAGCAAAACCTGTTCCATTTTCATAATCGTATGTATTTGAACCAAAATAACACTTAAATCCCTCCGAAGATTAAATTAAACAACAAAAATGTCGACACAATCGTCGTATTATCGACTATTTCGTCGACTTTATCGGAAGCAATCTAATTACAAAAAATTGTAATGCAATGTTCATCTAAGGAGAATCTGACCATTACTATTAAGACAAACTAACTTGAAATTAGTTCCGGATATTTATTAAACCGTTTTTTTACATTCCGGGACATAAATCGATTAAATAAAAGCAGATAACAGTAAACACAATCGATTATATATTATTCAATCACAAAAAAAGGGTCATATGCATGACCCTTTTAACTAAGTATAATTAAAATCGCTACTTTTTTTATCTATAATTTTACTTTCCCAAAAATAGCCAGATATATCCCCTTTTTTCTTGAGCATATCTTTCGCCCACAAGAAGGTCTATTTTACCATCGTTATTCCAATCCGTGATCTCCAGTCTGTGCCTGTAACTTTTTGCGAATTCTTCAGATTCAAGTTTGATCTCTTTGGCTTCGGATAACTTCGGAGATTTTACCGTACCGATATTCTTATAGAAAAATATATTCCCATTTTCAGTACCGATAATCATATCCTTTTTACCGTCCTCATCCCAATCGATAACATACGGCGATGAACGGTCAGGGAAACTGCCGCCGGTATTTGTCAATTCAACGGGATCAACAAATTCCGGTTCCGATTTATTTCCTACATTTTTGTAAAACACAATATTACTTAATTGACCGATCAATAAGTTATTAAGTCCGTCTCCATCCCAATCCGCATAATGAATTTTTGAATAAGGACCGGCAAGTTCATGACTCCCATTTATGACTATCTTTCCGGCAGCTTTTAACTGTACACCTTCAGCCAGTACAGGTTTTTCTTTCGTTCCGGTGTTCATAAAAATCCATACCCTTCCGTTTGTGTCGCCGGAAATTAAATCTTTAATACCGTCATTGTTCCAATCCACGATCTGTGGATATGATCCAATGCATCAACCAGCGGGAAGGCTGATTTCTTTGCCTCCGGCTTTCATATACACGGAATCCTTGAAAACCGGCTTTGCATCTGTGCCCTGATTCAGATACAACCGGATTTTACCATCTCTAAACTGACCGGTAATGAGGTCTTTCTTCCCATCGTTATTCCAGTCAGCAACAGTAGGTACGCTGTGTCCGGTCGTTACATCAATCGGTTTTCCGTCAGCCATCAGCTTAACTCCGGGTTGAAAAGTTTTTTGAGCTGATGCATCTCCGGAATAACCGACCAATACGGCACATAATACAAAGAGGCAAAAACATAGAGAAAGATTTCTGAATTTCATAGATACTCCTCTTCTTGTTTTTGACACTTTAGTTAATTGTCCGATAAAAAATGTGCTGAAAATATAATTTGCAACCGGTATCCCAGAAAATAAAGAAATCGGTTATCGGGAATCCGGTTGTACCAACGGAATATAGTATAGTAATTCCTGAAATAGCATGCAATATATTTTTATAAATTATGAATAGTAAAAAACGACTTTTTTACATTTTGGAAAGGTTACTTTTTAAGGCACGACTTGCAGCCTGTATGCAGATATTTATACAGTGTTTCCTGTACAGAGCAACCTGCAAAACTAAAATAGTGTATAATTAGGGCAATCAGGTGCAGGGACGTGTTATACAGCATTCTCCTGCCAATAGTATAAGAACTCGTCTCAGTCTATTCTTAAAACCTTTGCTCCCCGAATCTTTCTACTTTTGAGTTCGACCAACGCCTCGTTTGCTTCTTCTAATGCGAATTCCTGGATCTCGGGCTTGATACTCATTTCCGACGCCAGTGCCAGAAACTCGCTCACGTCTCTCCGGCTGACATTGGCTACACTCTTAATCTCCTTTTCCATCCACAGATGGGTATGATAGTCTAACCGGAGAAGATAGTCCTTGTCCGCCTCTTCTTTGCCAATTGCATTGATGACCAATCTTCCGCCGGGTTCTAAATTTTTCAAAGCTTCAATCACAGGTTTCCATACCGGCGTGGTATCTATAACGCAGTCCATTTTCTCCGGCGATTCTTCAGCAGTGTCTCCTGCCCAGACCGCGCCAAGCTCTCTCGAAAACGCTCTCTCCTTCGCACTCCTGGCAAAAACAAAGACTTTTGCATTCGGGTAGCGGTGTCCCGCCATCTTCAGAACTAAGTGACCGGAAGCACCAAATCCGGTCAATCCTAAATTCTGTCCATCCTTGAGACCGGTCAATCTCAGAGACCGGTAGCCAATCGCACCGGCGCACAACAGAGGAGCCGCCTCAGAATCACTAAAAACACGGGGAATACGGTAGGCAAAGCCTTCCGGAACCGTCATGTACTGTGCATACCCGCCATTGGCATCTCTGCCCGTTGCCTTGAAGTCACGGCACAAATTCTCGTTGCCTGTCAGGCAAAACTTGCATGAGCCGCAAGCGGAGTAAATCCAGGCTATGCCGACCCTGTCTCCGATTCCAAAGGCGCTAACTCTATTGCCGGTTGCTTTGACCCTGCCGACCACCTGATGACCGAGAACAACAGGGAAATGCGGCGGGGGCGTTCTGCCCTCAATTTCATCGAGCTCGGTATGGCATACCCCACAAGCTGAAACCTTCACCAGAATCTCCTCTCCCGCCGGGACAGGTTCCGGCAGTTCCATAAGTTCCAGCGGAGTCTGATTCTCTTCAAGGCAGCAAAGCTCATTTAATACCATAGCTTTCATTTCAGTTCAGCCTTTCGATCATTTCTTTGCTTTGAAGCGCAGCGCCTTAAAATAAGCGATAATCCGCAATTTATCGCCGGTTATCACGAAATCTAAAATGAATTATATTTCAATGCTTTTTTAAATATCGCAACGTCGAATTCGCAAGTCACCGGTGTATTTTAAAAATATAGTCAAAAGGTTATGAAATATTTCATTATTTGCAAGTGTTTTTTATTTGAGGTTTTGACGTTCAATCATACAGTTATCACTTCCCCGGTTCCGCATTTTTCTACTGATCAGGTGCGCGAAGCTGCCGGGTATGCCGGAATACGCTATAAAAAAGCAGATAATTTTGAATCGTTGTTGTTTTTGTTTGTTTTTATATAGTTGGATTTGTGTCCACGAATAATCGGTTGTGGATTACCCACCTTACGGGACCACAAAACGCTAACATAAAAAACCGTCCACGTTCTCAGCGGTTCAATATACAGGTTATTGATCATGATAAAAATAAATTGTACTACCTGGATTATTCGCGTTATGTGAACGCTTAAGGATAAAGAGGTCGGAATAAATGAAAGATCTTCTGCGAATCAAGCTTATAGACGGCATTGCCGCCTCGCGGTCTTACCCCATCATTATACAGATAGTGACACTTGTAGTCTTTTGCCTGCTGATTATCGGGGGTTTAGCGGCGCCCCATGTTTCTGAAGAACTTGCCGGCACGTTTCGCAATACTAACCTTGCCGCCCTGATCGTCTGGTCGCTGTGGTGGCCCCTGGTAATAATCAGTGCGGTGCTGTTCGGCAGGGTGTGGTGCCAGGTCTGCCCGATGGAACTGGTCAACTCGTTTTTCAGTAAAATCGGGCTCAAGCGTAAGGTTCCCCGTTTTTTCACCTCGGGAT
>LJUD01000273.1 GCA_001304035.1 bacterium SM23_31
AATCGGCTGGCCAAAGTTCTTTAAGATGACCGGTATTGAATTCCAAAAAGAACATATTGACGATTTCAAATATGCAGGATTGTCATTTAAAAGGTCTGCACATTTAACATATTAGAAAGGGGGCATAGATGCCCACTATCGAGGAAATCGCTGACGCCATGTACAAAATGATAAAGGACGCAGAGGGTCAAAAAAAATTGAAACCCACCGACCTTATCAAGGCTGTGGCGGATGCATACGGCACTGACAAAAAGACAAGCAAATTGGCGATTCGGAGTCTTGTGGATTCCGGTCGTTTAGTTTATACCTATTTCGGAGGCAGTTACTTAGAAATACCGTCAGCCGGAGACTGATCCGCCTCCGGCGGAAAGGAATGATATGATCGGGTATTTTGCTCATTGTATCTGAAACGAAAGCAGTTGTATGAAAAACGCGTTTCCACGCATCGTGATAGCCGGAATGGCGGGTGATTCGGGCAAAACGCTCATTGCATTGAGTATATTATCCGAATTGCGCCGTCTCGGAATTAAAACCGCAGCATTCAAAAAGGGTCCGGATTTTATCGATTCGGCATGGCTCGGTCTTGCGTCGGGTTCTCCGGCACGTAACCTTGACATTTATCTCATGGGAGCGGATTACGTATACCGGTCTTTTGTTACACATGCGGTACCGGAGGGAATAAACATTATTGAGGGAAATCGCGGGTTGTACGACGGCATGGATACCGGGGAAACCAGTACCGCTGAAATTGCGAAAATTCTTAAAGCCCCGGTAATCCTGATTTGCTGCCCGGTTAAAATGACAAGAACCGCCGCTGCACATGTTCTCGGTTGCCGGCATTTTGATCCCGACGTGCAAATTGCCGGTGTAATCCTTAACAAAGTTTCCGGAGCCAGGCACGAAAATGTAATCAGAACCGCAATTGAAGAAGAGTGCGGCATACCGGTTATCGGCGCTGTGCCGAATATGGAAAAAGAATCAATTCTCCCTGAGCGTCATCTTGGTCTCGTAACGCCGGAAGAAGCGGCATCTCTTGCTGAACGGATTAATTCGTTCTCCGGATTATGTGAAAAACATATTAATCTAAGAAAAATACTTGAGATTGCCCGTATAGCGCCCGCACTGGATGTTATTACCGGAGAACCTGAAATAAAAACCGGTGTTCCGCCTGTTCGAATAGGGTATTTTTTCGATTCGGCATTTACTTTTTATTATCCCGAAAACTTAGAGGCGCTGAATCGTGAGGGGGCGGAGCTTATAAAAATTTCGGCGCTGCACGATACATCGCTTCCGGAGATCGATGCTTTGTATATCGGAGGCGGATTCCCGGAAACACATGCCGAACAACTCGAACAGAACATTTCAATGAGACGTGCGGTTAAAGAAGCGGCAGAATCAGGAATGCCGGTATATGCGGAATGCGGCGGATTTATTTACCTGACTGAATCGCTGAAGTGGAATGATAATACATATAAATTTGCAGGCGTTTTCCCGGTCGATGTTGAGATGCATAACAGACCTCAGGGACACGGCTATTGCGAAGTCGTAGTTGATTGTGAAAATCCATTCTTCCCTCCGGGTGCGAGATACCGGGGACATGAATTTCATTATACACGTATAGTATCCGGTATTGATCATGTAAAAAGCGCCTATGCTGTCAACCGGGGTGTCGGCTGCTTTAATAACCGTGACGGCCTGTTGTATAAGAATGTGTTAGCCGGATATACACACCTGCATACCGGCGGTGTGCAGGAATGGGCAAAGGGAATCGTTAAAGCAGCATGCAAATTTAAAAATCGCAGTTAAAAATTTTAAATATTTTTTACCGCGGTGGACTTTGCGTACTCTGCGGCTAATATAATCTCGGTTTCGGTTCGTCCGGGTTAGGAATAGCAGGAACAAAGGAATATGAATGGTAAAGGTAGTTAAGAAAAAGAAGAAACCGGGTGGAGGTTTAGGAAGCGGATTCAGGAGAGGTGCATCATCGGTAGAAACCTCTCCCCTGCGTCCGTATTATGCAGAAAAGATTCCTCCGTGTGAAGATGCCTGTCCTAATGCAAACAATATACGCAGGATACTGAACTCGTTTATTACTGCCGAGAAAAGGGGTATTGCCTACGATAACATCATCCATGACGCATGGTATACTCTGGCCGAAAAAAATCCGTTTCCTGCGGTGTGCGGGCGTGTATGTCCCCACCCATGTGAAAACGCATGCAACCGGAATGTGAAAGACCAGCCGGTTGCGATTAACAACATCGAGCGTTTTATCGGAGATTTCGGCATCGAAAACAACCTGAAGCACAAGAAGCTCCACGATACCGTATATGACGAAAAAGTTGCCGTCATCGGCGCCGGTCCGGCAGGTCTCTCTTGTGCGTTTCAACTGGCGAGGCTCGGTTATAATGTAACGGTTTTCGAGGCATTTTCAAAACCGGGTGGAATGCTTCGTTACGGTATCCCCGCATATCGTCTCCCGCGGAAAATACTGGATGCGGAAATCGATAAAATCAAGGAATTGGGTGTGGACATTAAGTACAGCACCATGATCGGTAAAGATATCCTGTATGATGACATAAAAAAGGATTACGATGCCATTTTTATCGGCATCGGTGCACAGAAAAGCAAGCTTCCGAACGTCGAGGGCGAAGATACTGCAAACGTTTTTACAGGAACCGAATTTTTAAACCGCGTAAATTCGGGGCAGCCTGTTGATATGGGAACGGACGTTATAGTTATCGGCGGCGGGGACACCGCAATCGACGCAGCCCGAATGGCACGCAGAGCAGGTGCAAATACCACTATTCTGTACCGCCGTACACGGACTGAAATGCCGGCAATCGATGAGGAAATCGAAGGCGCACTCGAAGAGGGTATAAAGATCGAATACCTGGCTGCACCCCTCAAGATCAGCAAAAATGGAGAGAAAGCAGTCAAGATAAAATGCCGGCGCATGGAATTGGGCGAGCCCGATGAGTCGGGACGCCGCAGACCGGTACCGGTAGAAGGGTCCGAGTTTGAAGTGGCGGCAACGGCGGTTATTGCCGCAATCAGCCAGGAACCCGATTTTGAAGGTTTTCAACAACTGCGTGAAGAAAGAGACTGGATTAAGGTAGACGAACTGGGTCGTGTAAAATTGAACGGTGAACCGGTAGGCGGCGTGTATGCGGGCGGCGATGTACTGGGTCTGGGTCTTGTAACAATCGCAATCAGCAACGGACGCTTTGCCGCACAGACGATTCACGACCGTTTCCGCAGTACCGAGCACGTTTCAGCCCCGCTAAGCGGGGGCAGTTCCGCCTCCGGCGGAGAAGAATTGAAACTGCCGGTTATTAAGCATGAAAAGATACTTCTGAATTATTACGAAGAAAAAACCCGTAATAAAAACATCAAAATGCCGGTGGAAGAACGTTTTGCGAATCCTGATGCGGAAATTACTTCAACGCTTACGAAAAAACAGATAATCGAAGAAGCGCTGCGGTGTTTTAGCTGCGCATCATGCTTTGACTGCGGCGTTTGCTGGAGCTATTGTCAGGACAACGCAATTATTAAACCGCTTACGCCCGGTGAAAAATATAAATTCAAGTTAGAATTCTGCAACGGATGCAAAAAATGCGCAGAACAATGCCCGTGCGGCTACATTGAGATGCACTGATAAATTAGAATAATATGTATTAATTAAACCGCTTTAAATTATTTTAGATAACTTTATTAATGGAGGTTATACCCATGGCAATTTTCAAACACGGAGACATTGAGATCGAAGTTGACGAAGATGGTTTCATGCAGGAACCGGATTTATGGAATGAAGAAGTAGCTAAGGCGCTGGCAAAAACAGAATCAGTAGAAGAACTGACACCCGACCATTGGAAGGTTGTAAATTATCTCCGTGAATACTACCTTGAGTTTCATGTTGCGCCGATGATCAGAATGCTCTGTAAAAAGACCGGATTTTCGCTGAAAGAAATCTACGAACTGTTTCCATCGGGACCTGCTAAAGGTGCCTGTAAAGTTTCCGGTCTTGCCAAACCGACCGGCTGTGTTTAAAAACGATGATAAAAATGAAGTAGGTTGAATAATTTCCGGCTTCATTTTTGTGCTTAAATTGCAATATTTTGTGGAAGACCAAATTCATTCAGATATGCAAAATATAAAATATGATATTAATTTTGAAAATATCGGATATTTGCTGTGTCACATATAGAATTATGTATAAAAGGTTTTGGTTAGAGTCGCTAATCAGAACAGATAAATAGAATTAATATATAATCATTGATATTACTAAATTCGCAGGGACAGGTCGCTGCCTGTCCCTGTGAAGTATTATGTCAAATTCATATTGATATGCAACAAACAAAGAACGATGTTTCCTTTAAAAAAATCCGGTATTTGATGCGTTAAAAATAGAGCATCGTATAATCTCTAAAAAAATCAAGAAATTCGAAATTATTTTTGAGCTTTAACTGTTTTGCCGATATTTTGATACAAACTTATTACCAAAATATCCTTGTGATACGGAAGACGATATGAGCAGTCTGTCAAACTTACAGCTATTCACACTTGTTTCATGTGTATTCTTTATAGTTATTTTAGCATTTCGAACCATAAAAATTATAAGAACTCCCCTGCACCTGCGCTGGGAACTCATGCCGATACCGCATGAAAAGGGAAGATATTATTACGGGGGATCGCGTTACGAAAAAATTGACCATTGGAAAAAACCGGCAGAAAAATCGAGCCTGACCGAATTGACAGCAATGCTCGAAGAAATAATCTTTATAAAATCCCTGTTCAAAAGAAACAGGCAGCTCTGGTGGTTCTCATACCCTTTTCATACCGGTCTTTATTTTTTAATCTGTTATTTATTTCTCTTAGTTACAGGAGCAATTGCAGAAAACAACGGCGTTACTATCGCCGCAGACAGCGGCATTTTCGGCACGATTGTTCACTATTTAACGGTCTTCTGCGGTTTTTCAGGATTGATTCTAAGTATTACAGGCGCTGCCGGATTATTAGTAAAACGTATGACCCGCAAAGAACTCCGGTTGTATAGTACCCCTTCCGACTATTTCAATCTGGTATTTTTTCTTATTGTTATGATTACCGGATTTATAGCAACATTGTTAATATATCTCCCATTTACGCACATGATACATTTCATGGCAAAATATTTTGCCTACCACCGGGTGCGCTGGGCTGATGAGCCGAATACAAGCGGGAGTAAAGTTGAAAAACATGTTATTAAACAACTCGGATATAAAGTGAGCTGGTCGGCATCACACGTCAAGCAGGGTGGAACCTGGGCTGACATCGCAAAAGATACCGAAAGAGATGCAAATGGAAAAAACAATTAAAAAACCAATAAAAATTACCGATATAAGTAAAAGTAAGGAGCAGCTTGTTAAAATTAATCCGCAGGAACTCGTTCCTCTCCCCCCGCCCTACGATAAGCCGGATAATTTTCCTAAAATAAAACAGTTAACGGAAGAGCAAGAACAGCAAATGGACAGTTCTCTTGACGGATTTGTTCTTGTCGGTTTTCCAAAGTCGGTAAGCGAAGAACAGGAGAAAAAATGGGTCGAAAAATTTCTGAGCGGTGTTAAGAAACTTCTCAACAAAGAAGACAATTGGACATTTCTGAAACCGCTGCTGATCTCTCTTGAATACTGCACTAAATGCCAGACCTGTTCAAAAGCCTGTAATATTTTTCAGATGAGCGGTGAGAAAGAAATTTACCGCCCTACGTACCGTGCAGAGGTTCTCAGGAGAATAATCAAGAAATATATTAAACCGGGTGGCAGGCTTTTCGGCAAATTTTACGGCGCTGATATTGATCTTAACCGGAACCTGCTTGCTCGGCTTGCCGAGTTGTCATACCGCTGCACACTCTGCCGCCGGTGTGCACAGGCGTGTTCCATCGGGATTGATAATGCTCTTATCACTAGAGAAATTAGGAAGATTTTCAGCCAGGAATTAGACATTACCGTTCCTGATCTCCATAAATTGGGAACGGTTCAGCAGCTTGAAACCGGTTCGAGTACCGGCATGCCGCCATTAGCGTTCAAAGATAATATTGAATTCTTAGAAGAGGACTTTGAAGAGTACACAAAAATGAAGTTCAACTTGCCGGTGAATGTGCCGAATGCTGATATTCTGCTGATACATAACGCCGGTGAATACTTAGCCTGGCCGGAAAATCCTGAAGCGTTTGGAATCATTCTCGAAGCTGCCGGAATCAGCTATACCCTTTCGAGCGACCTGGTAGCATACGACAGCGTTAATTACGGTCTATTCTATGATGACATACAGCTTGCGAAAATTGCATTAAAACATGCTGAAATCGCAAAAAAGCTCGGTGTGAAAAAAATTGTGCTCGGTGAATGCGGTCATGCGCATAAAGCTTTGGGCGTAGTTGCAGACCGCATTTTTACAAGCGAAAATAATATTCCGAGAGAAAGCTGTTTAACGCTGCTAAAAGACATAGTATTCAGCGGAAAATTAGCCCTTGACCCTTCGAGAAACGATTTCCCGGTCACGCTGCATGACCCCTGCAACATAGTTCGCTCGATGGGAATTGTGGAGCCCCAGCGCAAAATACTAAGGAAAATCTGTCCGAAATTCCGTGAAATGACACCGCACGGTATAGAAAACTATTGCTGCGGCGGCGGAAGCGGATTTGCAATATGTAAATCACTGAACTTCCCGGACTGGCGGATGCATATTTCAGGAAGAATGAAATTGAAACAGATTCTCGAGGCTTTTCAAGGAGACCTCGGTCCCGAAAACAAAAAGTATGTATGCGCTCCCTGTTCTAACTGCAAGGGACAAATACGCGACCTCTTCAAATTCTACAAGGTCACGGAAAAAAGTAGTATATATTACGGCGGGCTGGTTGAACTTATTGTAAATGCTATGAGCGATATTAAAAAACCATTTATTGAATGGGAGATGCTATAAAAAAATGAATTTACCGACAGTACTCTTTTCTATTCTGGGATGGATTACGATACTGCTGTTTGCGGGAGGCTTAACATACCGGATATATATTTACGCTAAAACGCCGATGCCGTTAAAAATCCCCGTAAATACACCACCAACGATGCCGGGTGTAGTAGGCAGTATGGCAATAGAGGTTACTTTATTCAGAAAGGTATTTAAGACTAACCCGCTGTTGTGGTTTGGGTCATGGATATTTCATGTCTCCTTGCTGCTGGTTGTTTTACGCCACCTGCGTTTTTTCTTTTATCCGGTTCCTAACTGGGTGATGTTTTTTTATACCATAGGAATATATGCGGGCTATGCAATACTCATTTCTTCAGTGTTTCTCTTAGCGCGGAGGCTGGTATCCGAACGTAATGCCTATGTTTCGCTTCCGGTAGATTATTACCTGCTTTTGCATCTGATCGGCATTGCGGCATCCGGTTTGTGGATGAATTACCACGAGAGAATTTACCTTGTTGATGTCAAAGCTTTTATTCTCGGGCTTTTTTCGTTTTCACTTAATGCGCCTGATATGGAACCGGTTCTGGTCGTCCATCTTCTCCTTGTTTTTGCGCTGTTTGTGTACTTTCCATTTTCAAAACTGCTGCATGCTCCGGGAGTATTCTTCAGCCCGACTATGATCCAGCGTAACGACATTGAGAAACGGCGCAAGGTCAATCCCTGGGACTATGATGTGCCAGCCGAACCGTTTTATACGTTTGAAAATTTTGAGGATAAGCGTACTGATAAGCACCCTGACGGTATCGAATACCCGCCCGGATGGAAAAGAAAAGTCGAATATCACAAATATAAAAAGGGTGAATAAACACATTTTTTAAAAATAAATACGGAGAGGATCTTATAAATGCATTATCCGTTTGAAGTACCGGCGATTGAAGATGACGCATCACTGCAAAACAGGAGCTATCCTGCAAAAAAACTGGATATGACAGGCATTACCCTTCCGACGGAACTTGTTCCGAACTGGAAGGAAGAAGCGATAAACATCTTTGCGGAACTTCTGGAGCATCAAAAAGACCTGCGTGTCTTTATGGACAGTTGTGTGCGGTGCGGAAACTGCGCTGCCGCATGTCAATTCTTTCTCGGGACGGGTGACCCGAAAAACATGCCTGTTGCCCGCGCAGAATTACTGAGAAAGGTATACCGGAAATATTTCACCGCAGCGGGAAAATTATTCTCGAACGCTGAAAATGCTGTTGAGCTAACTGAGGAAGTGCTGGAAGAATGGGCTACTTATTTTTATCAGTGTTCCGAATGCCGCAGGTGCGCCGTGTTCTGCCCTTACGGCATCGACACCGGGCAGATAACCATGGCGGCACGCGAAATCATGGCTCGGATCGGCGTTGCAACGAAGTACGTAACCGAGGTCGTTCATAAAGTCTATCAAACCGGAAATAATCTCGGCATCTGGCCTTTGGCGTGGAAAGACAGCTGCGAATTTCTGGAGGAAGAACTGAAAGAGCAGTACGGAAAAGATATACCACTTCCAGTAGATGCGAAAGGTGCCGAAGTACTGCTGGTTGCACCCTCAGCGGACAATTTCGTTAACGTAAACACGATGATGGGCTATGCGGTGATGTTTTACGCTGCAGGAATTAACTGGACTACATCCACGTATTGCGATGAGGGCGGCAACTTCGGTATGTTCCTTAATTATTTCAACCAGAAGCGCACCAACCAGCGCATCGTTAAAGCAGGGAAAGAACTCGGCGTAAAGAGCATCATCTGGGGTGAATGCGGTCATGCATGGCGCGCGGGATTCCCGTTCACGAACACGTTTAATGAAGATATGAGTGATTTCGATCCTCCCTATCCGAAACATATTTGCGAATTTACTTATGATTTAATGAAAAAAGGGGCATTCAAGCTCGATAAATCGGGAAATGACGACGTAAAGGTCACCTATCACGATCCATGTAACGTTGCCCGGGCTTCCAATGCAACACTTCGGATGGGCATGTTAGAATGGCCCCGCGAGATGATCCGCAATACCTGTAATAATTTCGTTGAAATGCACAAAGATACTATCCGCGAGAAAACATACTGCTGTGGAGCAGGTGCCGGCTTATTAGCGGATGAATTGATGCCGCTGCGGATGGCAGGCGGTAAACCGAGAGCCGAGGCATGCCGCGCTGTCGGTGCAAATTACCTTGCGACGCCATGCGCTATTTGCAAAGCAAATCTCCCACTGGTAATGGAACACTGGAAAGTCCCGGCTGAGGTGGGCGGTGTACACGACCTCTTTATGAAAGCGCTTATATTGTAACCGGAACAAGGTAAATATTATGTTTACGTGGATTTATAGACTTACATTGATTTTTTCCGTTTCACTTATTTTAGCCGCCGGCTGCACGTACCCGAAAAAACCGGAATTACGCGGTACGGGTGAACTCGATGTTCAAATTGACTCGGACAAGTTAATTATCCCGGAATATCACAATCCGCTCGAGGTCTGGAAACCGCGCCACATGCAGTCGATACTGCAGAAAGAATTCACCGAACGGGAATGCATGTCCTGCCACAAAGTTGAATCTTCATGCAATAACTGTCATGAATATGTCGGTGTTCCATTAGTAAAGAGTTACTCACCAAAAGGATTTATGCCGGGGGAAGACCGTACCAAGCACGCAGTTAATGATACTATACCAAAGGAGTGATAAATGCCGGAGCAGAAAAAAGATAAAGATACGTCGTCTGAAATGCATGAAGAAGCTCAGAGAGCGCCGGAGCACGCTGAAGAGAAACATCCCTCTTCCCTGCTTCCCGAACCCGGACATGTGAGACTTGGTCGCCGGAATTTCATCGGGAAAGTGCTTGTCGGCTGCGGCGCCGCTGTGGGTTTGGAATTAGGCTATGCCGGTTTCAAGATGATGGCGAGTAAGCCTGTCGGTGAGAAAAAGCCGGTTACATTGAGCCTAACTCAGCTTCCGGTTGGATCGAGAACAACCGTTATTTACGGCGG
>LJUD01000274.1 GCA_001304035.1 bacterium SM23_31
ACTAAACAGCGCAGCAATCGCAGTGCATTCAGGAGCTTAAAAAATCATAAACGTTATCAGCTTAACTTTATCATATCTTTACCCGATTTTATCTTTATAATCGGCACATATAAAAAATTTATATTTTTTAAAAACTAATGTTTTCAACACAAAAATTATTTATTAAAACCATTTTCAACGTAATTAAAAAAAATTGAATTGTCAAGATAAAAATGATAAAAATGAAAAAAAATATTATGCTTGATCTATTCGTACCAGACAGGGTCTGACCTTTAATTATGAAATGCAAATATCATGCCATAGTGAAAGCGTCATTTTACATGAGACGCATCGCCATGCGTCTCTACGGACGGATAAAATTGTATGTTACTTCTGAGTCAGGTTTTGCATCCCGCTCAGCGGAACGTATTTAATTAACGCAGGTTTCACGAAGTGATGTATTCCCAGAAACCTGCGGCTACCGGTTATGTTTTATTTTGCCGGAGCATGTTTTAAACATGTTCTGAAACGTTCAGGTTCAAGTTACAAACTTGAACCAGCAGTAGTTTATAATTGCAAGAACAATTCAAAGTTTTTCATTAATTACAAGAATACAGTGCAAAATATTTCACTGTTGGATGTGTAATTACATGCGTATATTAAAATTTTTTTCATACTTATAATATGTGTAAGGATGTCAATAAAAATTTTATTTTTATTTTCTTTAAAAAATCAATTTTATTTTTCAAGAATTTTATTAATTGCAAACGGTAATTTTGGGGGAAAAATAATATGTATTTCTTTAACACGAAAGTTTTTATCTGCTTTTTCCACATTGAGTAACTGATGCCGCCGGGGAAAATAATGGAATCACATTAGTTTTAATAATTTGACCGCCTGCAGCTTTCATTTTGTTTATTTACTTGACTTTTTGCATTTGAAACTCTAAATTTTAAATATTTATTTTTTTATACGCAATATTTCACATTTATAATACTTAATAACAAGCAGGGGGTAAGGCATAATGGCAGAAAATAGCATAGAAAGTAAAGACGGATTTGTAAAGGTTAAGATTTTAAATAATGGTCTTGAAGCTGCGATTAATGTTACGCAGGCGGTCGGGGGAGGAAAAGAACCGACAATAGATACCGCACATGAGGCGATGAAGGAAGAAGGCATTGTTTACGGTATCGACACGGATATTCTGCGGGATGTTTTTAATGACTATCTTTTCGACGAGGATGTGGTGGTTGCTTATGGGAAACCGGCTAAAGACGGGAAAGACGGAGAAATCAAATATTATGTCGATTTAAAAGTCGAATTGAAACCAAGAGAAGACGAAAAAGGTAACGTAAATTATAAAGATATCAGGTTAATACAAAACGTCACAAAAGGTCAAAAACTGGTTGAAGTAATTCCGCCGGTACCGGGAGAAGAAGGGAGAACGGTTACCGGTGCAAACATTACGCCGGCGGCAGGTAAGGTTCAGAAATTACCGATGGGATTAAATACAGAACCATCAAAAGACAATCCGAATGTTCTTATTGCCTCAATTGACGGAAATGCAAAGATTATAAAAGGGGACCTGGTTCAGGTTGATGAATTTTTTACTGTTGACGGTAATATAGATTTTAAAACAGGTAATTTAGACTATAACGGATCACTGTTTATCAAAGGGGATATAAAAGCAGGATTTGAAGTTAGAACGAAAAATGATCTGGAAATTAATGGACTGGTCGAGGATGCAAAAGTATATGCCAAGGGTAATATAATAATTAAAAACGGATTTCTGGGCAGAGGCAACGGAATTATCGAGGCAGGTGGGGATGTAGTATTAAAGTTTTGTGAAAATCAGAATATTAAAGCTAAAGGAAGCATCATTGTCGGCGAATCGGTATTGCACAGCAATCTTCAAAGCGGATCGAAAATAGAAGTAAAAGGGAAAAAGGGAGCAATTGTAGGAGGGACTACAATAGCCACAAGGGGATTGATTGTTAAAGAATTAGGCAATTATCAGGAAACTAAAACAGAAGTGATTGTTGGAATCAGTCAAGAAATCATGAAAAAAATAAAGGAAATTGATGAAGAAATAAAGGAAAATGAGGGAAATCTCGATAACATCAAGAAAGCTATTTATACGCTGTGTAAAAAGAGAGTGAGCGGAAAGGGTCTTAAAGAAAAAGAAGTAAACCTTCTCGGGAAATTGCAGAAATTACAAGATCAAATCCCCCATCTGCAGAAGAATCTGGAAGAAAAGAAATCAAAGGTGGAAGAAGAATTAAAAAACTATGCAGATGTAACAATAGATGTACTATCGAAAGTTTACCCCGGTTCGAAAATAACAATACAAAATTGTAAAAAAACTGTAACGAAAGAAACAGGTAGGGTAAGATTTAAAGTCGTTGATATGGAAATTAAAGAGCTCTCTTATTAGTTGGTCAATTATGTTTTATGTAGTTCAGGTAGAACTCTTTATGGTCGGGATCGAATTCAATAAGGAGTTTATACTGGGTAGTATCTGAAGCGAATATAGTTGCAAGGTTCGTATACTCTCTTGCAAAAAAATCTTTTAAAAACTCTTCCTCAGCAAAATCCTTTACTACCTTTTTAAGCAGTGCCATTGTAGTATCGGCAGCCGCTTTTTCCTCTTTAATATTTTTTTCTCCATGCCAATAGAGCGCTGAATCAAATGTATATGTCATCTCACGGAAGGGTTTATGTGATTCTAATAAATATCTCCGAACAAACTCTACTCTTTTTTCCCACCATCTGCTGTAACGGTCAACCTGACCTAATTTAGCAATTTCATAGGCTTTATTAAAGTATGATTCTCCCATGAACCTCTCCATGCGGTCCAGGTATTCACCGATAATAATGTAGATATAATAATCGATTAATCCGGTCAAACCTTCAAAAATATTTGGTTCAAAAATCAGCACTTGATTGATACGGTAAGGAAACTGCCACTCTTTATCTACTTTTATAAAACGTGTGGTCGAACTCGATATAAATAAACGGGCTGAATAGACATCCTCAAAGGAAGGTTGAATCCTGTCGATCACCATCTCTATGTTCACATTTATTTCAAAGGGAATCTCTCCATCACCCCATCTATTTGATTCGATGTACTCTTGGATATACCTGCCGAAATCCTGCAGTTCCATCCGTTTTTCTTGATACAGTTTTTCTAATTTGATAGACACGTTCGCTTGAACTTTCTGCCCGGAAACCGGCTGCAGGCCGAGGATAAAAATTGATAAAAATATTGCAAAAAGCTGTAAATAAGTTCGCATGGTATTACACGTGTTAAAAGTTTACTATTTTTCTAAAAATAAGATACTTGGAAAAGATACTTATTTTAATAGAATAAATCAAGTAATTTTGGCATGTTGCAGAGAGAACTTTGATTTTTTGAAATAATTTATTACTTTATTAAATATTTATGTCATTCTATATATCCTTGTTCAGTATTATGCTGCATAATTACTTTAATAATTGTACATTTATTGAGCAGTGTTGTATGAAATATTCATTTGCATCTATCGATAAATTCCGTGAAGGTGCATGTCATGAATCGTTATAGTATTTCTTACTTTATTTTCTAAAGCGCTCATTTTCCGGTGGATCCTGTTATGGAAAATATACAGCTCCACATGCACGGTTATTGTTCATTTCCGGTAGGATTATAGATTTGCTTTCGGTTATCGGCAGGCATCGCGTAATGATAAAGCTCCGGATTTTCATTCTCATAATCGTATTTATCTCATTTACACTTGTGTCCGCTGTACGAAGCCAGCCTGAAGATGCAGCGTTTGATGGAGGTAATTATGCGCGTCTGAATATTGAACGAGTGCTGTTCCATCCCGCTCTTTATCATGATATTTCTAAGAGACAATTCGATGCATATTTTACACGGCTTTACGGTCTGCGGGAAATGGAAACACGCTCCTTACTGCTCATGCTGCCGTGGAGTAAAAAACGGTTTTGTCTTTCTGTGACGTCGTTTGGCGGTAAAATCTATTCCGAGAACGGTATCTCTTGTGTAAGTGTACTGCCTGTAATGAGCGGGCTGTGGATTACTTCCGAATTATCATGGACGGCGGTTACGATTTCCGGATACGGCAGAATGTCGGATTTCGCTGTAACTCAGGGAGTATTTTATGATTTATCCCGCTATGAACTTGGATTCAGATTCCTTAATATCATTTCCGGTGGAGATGCGCATACTCGTAACGGAAGAAACAGGGCTTTTCAGCTTAGAGCCGGAGCTTCATTATCGCCGGCATTCAAAATAGCCATAGGGGTGTTACAGGAAACCGGTTATCCTGCTTTGTGGGTCTTGGAAAACAGGTTAATTCTTGGGGAGATTCTTGGTTTAGTTGCCGAGATCGGCGCTAATCCGTCACAGTATGCGTTCGGAATCGAGATAAAACGGCGAACAGTACAGTTTGTGTATCACCTGAAACAGCATCCTGATCTCGGATCAACATCTCAATTCGGCGTTAGTTATAGATTCTGACCAAAAAGTAACCTTAAAACATAACATTTTCTTCCGAATATTCCGGATATTGACAGCTTTTTTTTGGTTTTATGGATATTTTTTTATATTTTAGACGTACAAAGTATATAATAGTCCGGGTATTGCATGAACATTGACAGCAAATTAGAAGCAGAAAAAATTGCCAGAGAGTTGGTTTCGGGTACGGTAGACCAGGCTTGTGAGGATTACAAAAATATATTGGGAAATTACCATTACCTCACTTCCTCACGTATTGAGAAAAGCTTTTTAAAAGACCTTGGAACTCATATTGCAAAACATGCACGTAAGAAGCCGGATAATTTCCTTCTTTTTTGCAAAAAAGTATGGATTAGCGCAATAAAAGACGGAAGGGCGCCCGTTGGTTTAATACTCGCTAACCTCGAAATATTCGATCCTAAACGTATAATTCCTGAAATAATAGAAATGTGTCGAAATACGGCGTCAAGAGAGGATGTAGATATTTTGGCAGCCGGATTTGAGCCGGTATTCTTAAGAAAACCGAATAAATATTTCACTTTATTAGAATATTATATTAAGGACGAGAATATCTGGGTAAAGAGGTTAGTTAT
>LJUD01000014.1 GCA_001304035.1 bacterium SM23_31
GAAAATCAAGCAAAAATCACTACCATTAACCGAACCGGAGATAAATATTAACCATAACTTATTTCAAAGAACAATTTGTCCAACTTTATCGTAAACATTTCAATATTTATTATTGTCATTTCGATAAAATCACCGGCAAATTTAATTTCAGTCAATCAGAAGGTCAGTCAGTATATATACATCAATATCACGAGAATCAAGTAGTATCAGCTATAGAATTACTATCAATATGAATTGTCGTTATATCTGCCGGTGCAGTAAGAAGAGTAATAAGATAAATTATAAAATGCAATAGAAAAAATAGACTAAATTTTTGAAGCGTTTTTTTAAATTATGTTTTTCACCCTTCTTTTTTCACCACGAGTGCCCGGAGTAACTTCATAATGTAAACTCTTTGTGGATAAGCATCTTTAAAAAGTATTTTGGGTGTTAACAAAATATAACCATCAGCTATTGAATAAGAAAGCCCCCGAAAGCAACGTGAGTTAACTTTTCGTAAATAACCTTGATTTTGTCAACATTTGTTACTAATTTTTTACAAAAATCTATTGTTTGTACAGCAAAAAGTGGCTCACATTACAGCAAAATACTTTTTATATTGTATATTGGTGTAGTCCTGAAGCGGCTTATTGAGGTCAATATCGATAACATTAAAATTCAGCGAGAAGGCGTATGATTCAAGCTACACAGATGCGTGTCGGTATGATAATACGGTATAAGCATTCATTATGCCGTGTTTCATCTCTATTCCATCAGGCTTTGAGCAGGAAGGCAGGTAAAGTCGTTGCCAAACTGAAAAATCTGGAAACGGGATCTAATGTTGAAGTCCGGTTCAGGTCGGATGAGAAAGTTGAGCCCATCCGGATCGAGGGACATGAGATGGAATATCTCTATTCTTCGGGACACGAACATTGTTTTATGCGGACAGACAATTACGAGCAATTGTTATTGTCTGATAAAATGGTAGAGGATATTAAGAATTATTTGCTGCCGAATGCAAAATATACCATAGAATTTTTTGAAGGTAAGCCAATAGGGATAAAACCTCCGCGAACGCTTGATCTGAAAGTTGTCGAAACCGAGCCAATTTTAAAAGGTGCGACCGTATCCGCCTCTATGAAACCGGCAACACTTGAGACAGGTCTTGTTGTGGACGTTCCGCAGTTTATCTCAGTTGGCGACGTGGTCAGGGTGGATACATCCGAAAATAAGTATTTAGAGCGGGCATAATTGTAATTTCAAGTTAAAATTACTTGTGCTATATCAATTTTCCCGCTTCCGGAAATATTATAAATAAAAAATTTTTTTCGATTTTTTCATGTTAATAGTAAAATTATGCATGAAAATTGTTATTTCCTTATTATATTACATTGTATATTAATTAATATTATGGTGCAATTATAATGAGGCTCGAGACCCATATGATTTATGACGGCGGCATTCAAAAACGGCTTATCATAACCAACAAAGACCTTTATATCCGATTCCGGGATAAAATGCGGGATGAGGGTATTGAAGTTGTGCACACAAAAGACTTGCGTGCAGAAAAACTTGATTCAGCGCTGGATATATTTTTAATTACGCGGGAGTTTTGCGAAAAATCCGATATCTCGAAAATTTCTTTATTTAAAGAAAAAAAGATGGATTCAAATCTTATATTTTATGTTGGCAAATCCTTTGACGGTCATGAATACGATAATTATTTTGATTTTATTATCCCTGAGCCTGCCAATGAAGTATATTTCATGCGAACAATAAAAAACGGCTTTTTAATGCTCCGGAATAATTTCGAGAACGAATATTTGCGGCGGGAATTGAATACCCGTAACACGCAGCTTCAGGAGTTGTCGCTCATCGGGCAGCAGCTTATGGTTGAAAAAGACCTAAACACCCTTCTTAATTTAATCCTACTTAAAAGCAGAGAAATTACCACAGCCGATGCCGGCAGTTTGTATCTTGTGGAAGAAAGCAAAAAAAATAAAAAGCACCTTCGATTCATGATTACGCAAAACGATTCCGTCTCTTTCGAATTTCAAGAGTTTACCATGCCGATATCCAGAAAAAGTATTGCCGGTTTCGTTGCAAGTACGGCTAAAATGTTAAATATAGACGATGTCTACGATTTGCCCAAGGATAGTGAATACTCTATTAACAAAAGTTTTGATGAAAAAATCGGATACCGCACGAAATCCATGCTCGTTGTTCCCCTGCAAAACCATGTTGATGAAGTAATCGGTGTTATACAGCTAATAAACCGTAAGCGGCACTGGGGAAAACATCTTACCAAACCCGAAGATTTTGAGACCGAAGTAGGTTGTTTTACCGAACAGTGCACCGAAACTGTAACGGCTCTCGCGGGACAAGCTGCAGTCTCAATCGAAAACAACTTATTATACCAGAGTATAGAACGGTTGTTCGAAGGCTTTGTAAATGCATCAATCACGGCAATTGAATCCCGAGACCCGACAACATACGGTCATTCGTCACGCGTTGCGGCTTTAACGGTAAAGCTGGCGGAAACGGTTGACGGAATAAAATCCGGTTCTCTAAAAAATATTTGTTTTAGCAGGGACCAGATTAAAGAAATCCGATACGCATCGCTTCTGCATGATTTCGGCAAAGTCGGCGTCAGAGAACAGGTATTGCTTAAAGAGAAAAAGCTCTATCCCGATCAATTAAATGAAATAGTATATAGAATCGGATATTTAAAAAAGACCGAAGAAATCAAAAATCTTCAGAAGCGCATCCAATTTCTCTTGGACTATGGTTCAAAAAATTACCAATTGGTATTTCATGAAATGGAATATGAACTGAAAAATAAACTTGACGAACTTATCGGAAATATGGAACTGATTGAGGAGATAAACGAACCAACCATAATGGAAGCAGAGAAAGCTAAACGTCTTGAAGAATTATCTAATCAGACGTATATAGATTGTAATAGTAATGAACAGCTTTTTTTAAAACCGGAAGAAGTAACTGCTTTGATGATTAAAAAGGGAAGTCTTGGTGAACAGGAGAGAGTTGAAATTGAATCGCATGTTACCCATACATTTAATTTCTTGAGACAGGTACCATGGACTAAAGATATAAAAGATATCCCGAGGATTGCCTTATCGCATCATGAGAAACTGAACGGCAAGGGATACCCGCATAAATTGACCGCTGACGAAATTCCCATTCAGTCAAAAATGATATCAATTTCTGATATTTTCGATGCTTTGACCGCTTCAGACCGCCCTTATAAAAAAGCAGTGTCGTTTGAAAGAGCCCTCGAGATACTTCAGTATGAAGTTAACGATAACCATATTGATGACAGGTTACTGCGTATATTTATAGAAGCGGAAGTGTATAACAGCGTGCTCAAAATGAAAGAATAATTAGAAGACATTTGCATTGCAAGACCGCCAACTCACAAAACAGCCTCAATTAGCTCCTGAATCTACTGTCGGGGGATTGATATTTAATGAAAAAGGTGAGATATTTTTAATGAAATCCGATAAATGGAGGGGCATGTACTGCGTACCCGGAGGTCATGTTAAGTTAGGGGAAACACTCATTGATGCGGTTAAACGTGAAATTAAGGAAGAAACAAATCTTGACGTAAATAATATAGAATTTCACTCAATTCAAGACTGTATTTTCTCTGAATATTATTATAAAAAAAGGCATTTTATCTTTATTGACTTTGTTTGTAATGCAGTTTCCAACGATGTAATTCTTAATGATGAAGGCTTTGAGTATGTGTGGGTTAGCCCTGAAAATATAGACAAATATCCTGTTGAGCCGTACACATTGCAAATGATTCAATTCTATCTTATGAAAAGCAATAAATCACGTTATATTATCGGAACTTCTGAGTGAGGAACAAAAACATGGTTAAAGCCGCAGTAATGAAAGAGCCGATGTCGGAGGTAGTCGTAGAGGAATTTCCATACCCTGAAATGGAAGACGGCAGCGTTACTTTGCGAACGATCTACAGTGAAGTTTGCGGAACCGATGTCCATCTTATGAACGGACGCCTTGCAGGTGTACCGTATCCGATTATTCCGGGTCATATAAATGTTGGAACTATCGAGAAAATAAAGGGAACCGTCCGGGATATTGATAACAGACCTTTTCAGACCGGAGAGCTTGTTACGTTTTTTGATGTCCACGAAACCTGCAATAAATGTTGGTACTGTCTTGTTGCTAAAGCGACGACACGCTGCCCTTACCGAAAAGTATACGGCATAACATATTCAGTTAGTGACGGTTTGTGCGGCGGCTGGAGTGAGGTGATTTATTTAAAACCCGGAGTAAAAATTGTGCCGCTTGGCGATGAACTAAATCCTGAAGAATTTATCGGGGGAGGATGCGGGATCGTTACTGCTTTTCATGCGGTTGAACTCAGCGGAATAAAGCTTGGTGACACGGTGGTTATCCAGGGAACGGGACCGGTTGGATTGAGCGCAGTTACATGGGCACGAATTGCGGGAGCACAAAAAGTTATTGCTCTCGGTACGCCAAAGCTCCGGCTGGACATGGCGCTGAATATGGGCGCAGATGAAGTAGTCGATATTCAGTCTTTAAACAGCGAAGAACGTATCGAGAGGGTAAAAGAGTTAACATCCGGGCGGGGTGCCGATGTAACTGTCGAATGTTCGGGTAATCCGCAGGCTGTAAGTGAAGGAATGCGCATGACAAGGGACAGCGGTTCATATTTGATTGTCGGACAGTACACTAATGCCGGTGATATTGAAATTAATCCTCATCTTGACATAAACAAGAAACATCTCACCATTCGCGGATGCTGGGGTTTTGACTTCAGTCATATTTATAAAGCAATACAGATGCTGAAACGATTTAGAGGAGAATTTCCCTGGCATAAATTTATATCCAAAATATATACACTAAATGAAACAAATGCCGCTTTAAAAGCGGTGGAAAATCTTGAGGTGATAAAGGCGGTGGTTCGACCGAATTAATCGAATTTATATTTAAATTAAAACTTTGTAAAAATTAGCTCGAACGGAAACTTATATTATAGTAACATACCTCAAAATATTCCCTGTCAATAGTTAAAAACGTATTAATAAATCCCCCTTAAAAAAGAGAAACCTGCAAATAAGTCCCTCTTTATTAAGGGGGAATAAATGGAATAACTCACTTTAACTGCAAAAGTTTACAAAAGGTAATTTTAAATGTAAAAATTATTGTATCGTTATTTCTCCTAAATTAGTTGTTTTTCTATTTTCAACAAAAACCGATTCATTCTCATATTTTAAACCGTTTGCATCTTCCACAAGGACGCTGTATGTTCCTTCCGGTAAAAATGCAAGAACAAAGATACCCGACTGCTGAACAGGGGAGGCAGCTACAGTGTCTCCTTCAGAAAATGCGTAAGCAACTGCAGTAGTGTCAAGATTAGTCACTTCGCCCGTTATTCTTCCTGTTTCATCTTCTTCAATTACTCTGATTGTAGGTCTCATCACGAATTGTAAATTGCCCGGGGGTCCTGTAATATGAACGGCTCTTAATACGTCAAAATCAAGAACAAGAGACGTTTCTACTTCTTCGGATACATCAAAAGCGTTTACTAACTTTAATCCTGTTTGCCATGAACTTGGTATCATGACCGGATATGTCTCGTCTTTATAAATTATTTCTGATTCTTCGATCATTAATCTGATCTGATTGTAATGGCCCGATTCAAGATGTTCACTGAATAGTTCAAATACATCACCGCTGTTGTATTGAATAAGGTCTGCAGAATGGTCTATAGAATCAATTATTATCCATTCATTATCTTTATGAATAGCGATTTCACTAATATTGACTAACAGACTGGATATGTCAGCATAAGAATCGGTGATAGAAATTGTTAAAACTCCTGGCTCCACACTCTCAGGAGATGTAGTGCTGTCAGAAGAGCAATTAATAAGAATACTAACTGCGATTATAAGGATACTAAACCGTTTAGCCATCATTGCACCTCGCTTGTTAAGTCAGCTTAAATATATATTTCGCAATTAATGTGCCAGATTATTTTTAGCACGAATAATTTTTTACGGGATTATTTATATGCTAATATTAACCATTAAAATTTAAAAATGGTTTATATTCACCGTAAAATCACCGATTAAAAATCAATAGCTGCTTTCTCGCTAAGGTAAATCATTCGTACAGTTAAAAACATTTTGTAAATATGGATTATCAAAGAAGAGAATACTTAGTGCATAATTTAGAAAATTTTGTAAATTCCCTTCAGTGATTAAAGCTTAACAAAACTTAAGGATTGAAATGAGGTAAAAAGTATTTAATGAAGCGTAATTGATCTTTGATATTATTTTTAGCAGTAGTGAGTGCCAATAAATGCATGGTAATACAAACGATAGTCCGGTAAGAAAAGTAATGTTTATTTAGCCTGATTAATTCATAAATAAAATTATGAGACTTGTTTAATGGTTGTTGACAAATTAAATACGCATTTTCGGTAGCCACCCCGAGTACTCGGGGATGAAATGATCCACATGATATATGTTTCATCATAGTAATCATTTAATCAAGGGCATCAGCGGTTCAGACATGTTCTTTGGATTTTTAGTTCCTGAAAGTTTTGAGAAATTCATCCCTAGTACTCGGGATTCGCTGTTTTCCGTTAAAATTATTAGATTATATGAAATACTTTATATTTTTAATTGTAGGAATATTAATCGAATTTATTCTTATTTTTTAAAATTATATATCTTTTTTCCTACTCTTTTTCACCGAAATCTTCTCTTTTTTTGTATCGGAATACTTTTTGCCAATAACTTTAATAGATTATTGTCTTTTAATGATTAAATAAGTACATTAAAAAATATTTAATTGATTTTAGATTAAAAGAAGGGCAAATGATAAAATTTCGTATTCACGGCAGAGGGGGACAAGGCGGCGTAACACTGGCTAAGATTCTCGGTTTCATGTATTGGATTGAAGGGAAGTGGGTGCAGGCGTTTGGGGATTATTCAGCTGAGCGCACTGGTGCTCCCATATTAGCTTTTACATTAGTTGATGATGTTGAAATTACGAACCGAAGTAAAATATATTATCCGGACCACTTAATAATTCTCGACCCAACACTCATTAGTGACAATATCCTGTCCGGTTTGCAGCCGGGCGGTTATTTGATAATCGACAGCCCATATCCTCCTGAACACTTTAATAGATTCCCTGGTTACCGTGTCGCAACTATTAATGCAAAAAAGACTGCTTTGAAATACAAATTAGGCACAAAAACAACTCCCATTACCAATACAACTATTGCTGGAGCAATGGCAAAAGTGTTCGGCAAGGATTTTTCAATTGTTGAAAAAACCATAAAAGCCATTAACTTTCCGGAACAAAACATCAGCGCTGCAAGAGATGCGTTTTCCGAAGTTAAGATAGGCGATATAGTCCCGGGGAAGCTAAAAGTGATCGATGTTGTCATGCCTTCCGAGCCGATTCCTCCATTGATTACGGGTAATATCGGGACAGAACCGCTGTTAAATACGGGGGACTGGAAAAGCGAAGAACCTTTTTATTCCGAGGATCATATTCCGCCGTGCAATTTTAATTGTCCTGCAGGTAACAACATCCGCGGATTTATTGAGGAAATGACAAAAGGGAATTATGACGGCGCACTCGAAATACTTAGAGAGACTACTCCTCTTCCCGGCAGTACGGCGAGGGTTTGCCCTCACCCGTGCGAGGATTTTTGTAACCGGAAGGATATTGATGAAAAGATCAATATTCATGCTCTCGAGCGTCTTGCCGCTGATAAAGGTAAAGTAAAACCGCTCAAACCTCGAATAGAGCGCAAAGAAAAAGTGGCAATAATAGGCTCTGGTCCAGCCGGATTATCTGCGGCATATCAACTAAGAAGATTCGGCTACCGGCCTACGATATATGAATCTCAACCCGAACCCGGCGGAATGATGCGAACGGGGATTCCTGCTTATCGGTTACCCGACGATGTTTTAAATGCCGAAATTCAGTATATCATCGATTCCGGAGTAGAAATTAAATGTAATGCCCCAATTGATTCAAAATCCTCGTTTGAGCGTCTCCTTTCCGAATATGATGCTGTTATTATTGCGGTGGGATTAAGCTTTGGCAGCGATTTGAAATTAAAGGGTGCAACCACTGATAATGTTATACAGGGAGTTGATTTCCTCTGGAAAGTCAATTTTGGAGAAAAAGTTAGCCCGGGCTTACATGTAATTGTAATCGGCGGCGGTAATACGGCAATTGATGCATCTCGAACGGCACTTCGATTGGGTGCACCGGAGGTAACAATTGTCTATCGTCGCAGCCGGGAAGAGATGCCGGCAATCCGGGAAGAAATTGAAGCAGCTCTTAAGGAAGGCGTCAAATTAAGATTTTTATATTCTCCCGTTCATGTATTGCACAGAGAGGGGAAAAGCATTTTACAGGTTCAGAAAATGAAACTTGGCGAACCCGGTGAGGATGGCCGCCGGAAACCTATCCCGGTCCCGGATGAGTATGATGAAATTGAGTATACAACCTTAATTCTTGCAACGGGGCAGTATGCGGATTTAAGTTTCTTGGCTAAAGATATTGCAATTGAGAACGGATTTATTAAAACAGATGCATTCGGTATAACGTCGCATGACAAGGTATTCGCTGTGGGAGATGTTGTGTCAAATGACGGTACTGTTACACATGCTGTCGGGTTCGGACGGAGGGTTGCGGATGCTGTTCATCATTATATTAGCGGTGCGCCGCTTCCGGATTATGCTCAAGACAAATCTAAAATAACAACCGCACAACAAATGAACCTTTATTATTTTGCTCCTTCAAAAAGAAATGAAATACCCGAAGCTCCGGTAGAGAAAAGAACTAAAAATTTTGAAGAAGTAAATCTGGGTATTGATACCATAGAAGAAGCGCTTCGCTGCCTGAGCTGCGGAGTATGTAATGCCTGCGCAACTGACGGCATAAGTAAATGTGTACTTTTTTGCCCAGAGAGAACCATTCACAAAATTACATCAACGAAACTTGAAATAAATTATGAAGGATGTAAGGGATGCCTGATCTGTATGGAGGTATGCCCGCGTAATGCTATAGATAAACGTACTATAAAGAAAGAGGCTATGGCTCAATGATAAGTGAACTCTGTACAGCGAATTACGCCGGGGGATATACTTTTGCAATCTGCGGTAACGCCAACCGAAAGGCACGTGGATGCGGAACAGGAATATATCCGATTACCCCGCAAACTGAAATTGTTGAGACCGTTGTACAACTGTTCGATAAGGGAAAAATAGAAAAAGGCAGAATTTTTCACGTAGAGTCGGAACACAGTGCAATGGGAGCATGCATCGGTATAAGTGTTGAAGGTGCGCGGTCATTTACCGCTACCTCGTCAAACGGCGCTCTGTATATGGCGGAGAATATAGTAAGTGCAAGCCTTTTTCGATTACCAATTGTTATGCAGATTGTTAACCGAACCCTTGGACCGGAATGGAATATCTGGTCAGAGCAGGGTGATAGCCTCATGTTCCGGGACTGGGGCTGGATACAAATATACTGCGAAAATAACCAGGAACTTGTAGACCATATCATAATGGCATTTTATATCAGTGAAAACCATAAGGTTCTCCTGCCGTCAATGGTTTGTGTGGATGCGTTTATTCTAAGTCACACAATGATGCCTGTAATGCTGCCGACACAGGAGGAAGCTGACGAATACCTTCCGCTGCTTGACCTGCCGCACCGTTTAAAACATGAAAAACCTTTTACAATCGGCGGGCTCGCACTTCCCAGAGTTACTGCATCCCACCGGTACGATATGGAAAAAGAAATATATAATGTTTTTGATGTTTATAAAGAGGCTCAGGATCGCTTTGAGGAATTATTCGGTCGCCGCCCTGAAGATCCTGCAATCGGGCATTACCACGAAGATGCTGAAATTATTTTAATCTCATCGTCTACAGTCAGCAGTACGGTACGAAACGTGGTCGATTCACTCAGGAAAAAAGGTATCAAAGTCGGTATGGTGAAAATAAAAATGTTCCGCCCATTCCCGACAGAACAGCTCATTAAATTGGTCGGTAATGCAGAAAAGATTGCTGTGCTTGACCGGAATTTTGCCCTGGGTGCTCCGAATAAAATCGGCGGAATTTTTGTGCAGGAAGTATTCAATTCTTTGTGGTTTGCGGGCAGTCGAAATCTTGTCCAGAGCTACATTGTCGGAATCGGTGGTATGGACGTTACACCAAATGTAATTGAAGATATTGTAGATGATATTTCCAAACGTAAACGTCCTGAAAGCTCTATATGGAAAGGATTATAAATGAATATCGAGAACGAATCGGAGATATTGAGGTCTAAAAATACTAATTGTGCAGGCTGCGGTATGTCCATAGCGCTTAATTTTATTGGCGACGCACTCGGTAATAAAGTCAAGATGGCAATACCGGCATGCTGTGCAATTGTTACGCCGCATTCTTTTCCGTATTCTTCATACAAAGTCCCGGTAGTTGCATCAACTTTTGCGGCATCTTCGGTGGTTGCAGCGGGAATGAAAGCCGTACAGCAGATGAACAACGAGAAGGGACATGTAATTGCGTTTGCCGGCGACGGAGGAACATTCGACATTGGAATGGCAACAATCTCCGCCGCGGCTGAAAGGAATGAGGACATTATATATGTGTGTTATGACAATGAAGTATATGGAAATACCGGTGCGCAGCGCAGTTCTGCAACTCCGGTTGGAGCGATTACCAGCACCACACCTCACGGGAAAAAAGAGGGGAAAAAGGATATTATGGGCATAATGATACAGCATAATATCCCCTATGCGGCAACTCTGAGTATCGGTTATCCGGATGACTTTATTCGAAAGGTGAAAACTGCAGGAAAAATTCAGGGATTCCGCTTTTTACATATTCTTTCTCCATGTATTCCTAACTGGAAAATTGAGCCTTCATATACTGTTAAAATTGCGAGACTTGCAGTTAACACGGGGGTGTTCCCTTTATACGAGGTATTTAATCATAAGGAATATCACATAACACATAAGCCGGCAAAAATTCAGCCGCTTCAAGAATATTTAAAAATGCAGAAGCGGTTTTCAAAGATAGATGACTCCATGGCAGCAATGCTTCAGGGTATGATTAAAGAAAACTGGGAACATCTTTTAAAAATGGAAGAAATGTTTCCGCCCGCGGAATTAACTGCGAAATATAATTAAATGTAAGAAGCAATTATTCTAATAAAAGCAGGAGCGGCGCGGCTATGCAGGGATTTTAATAGCGTATCGCCCCTTTAAAAAATAGTGAGTTTAACATTAGATTCTATATAGTATAGTATTTTATGAAAAAATGTCTTGACTAACTGAAAAGAAAATTTTACCTTTTTCCCTAATTATAGCAAAATATATTATTATTTTTTAGTAATACATTTGTTTTAACCAAACTAAGAGGATCATTTATGGCTGGACAGGTGAATTTGAAGAACATAGCTGTTTGGGGAGGTGCAAACGAAAGCAAGAGCAGGGCACCGGTGAGATGGAAACATGATTATATCATTTTCGCATCTTATGTAGACAAATTAACCGCATTAAAAAACCCGGAGATATTAATCCCTTTTATTTTTGATAAGGAATTAGAGGAAATTAATTCAAAGGAATTATATGACGGTGTTTTTGAGTATAAAGACAAAGAGTTTACCGTGGAATTGGTGGAGGGGATCGAATATACGGAGTATAAGATTTTTGGGAAAACTGTAGATTTTGACGCTATAACACAGCGACTTCAGGCTGCCGGCGTACAAATGCGCAAACCGGAAATCCCTATTGAGATACCCGACAGACCTCCTTTGGTGAATGTGGAACAACTGAATAAGCAGCGATATGACTATCGTGAAGAAACAATTGGAAAAGATACAATACTGGCAAGAAACATGAGATTAAAAGCTTTCTTTAAAACTGTTTTTGGTTTAGCTGCTTTTATCGCTGTTTTAACGTATTTCGGAATGGAGATTTTCCTTCCCAAATATCAAGATATAACGCCGCCGCCTGACAGTGTGTTTATCGCTGCTAAGGGTTATAATGTTGTTTATAGTATAGGTGAAACTAAAAAATTTACCGTTTTTAAATTTGCATTACCAATTGAAGAAATTGGCTATGATACCACATATAGAATCTATGTTCGTGAGGGAACTGATATAAACAAAGAGGAAATAATTGTAGATAAAATGGAAAATGCGGCAGGTGGGAAAATATATGATATTGGAAACCGGATTGTTGAGTACGGAACCGATCCGGCAGATTATGGATTTATAAACGCAAAGCTTTTCATATTTAATTCCTTTCAAGAAGGCGGTGATGCGGACTGGTATAGTCTCGGGTCATTAAATAAAGGTAAAGCAGAAAAAGTTATATTCCAGGGCAGGGTATTTGAAAAAGATGGAAAATATTTGGCTCATTTTGGAAGTACATTTGCAGAGTTAGGAACTGTCTCTGAAGCTGATTCGATACCTCAGTTTTACGAACTTCTACAAGATGATATAAGTTATACTGCTGTATTATATTCATTGAAAGTAAGTAAATCGATAAATATCTACGGGCAGATTAATAAAACTTTAACTTCTAATGAAGGCCGCAACAGTGTTGATAAAATAATCTTTACATTTAAAGTTGATTATGCCCGCAGTATCCGTTAAAGATAAACAACCCAAGATCGGTATTAACAGCTAAATCTTCAATGTCTATGATAAGCAGCATAATGAAACAAAAATCTGTAATACTTGTACTTTGCATAATACCATTTCTGTATAATTCTACTTTATTTGCACAATCATTCGACATAGGACAGCGAGCCGGATTTTTTCTTGAAGATGCCGACCTTTATTTCGGCGTTGAAGCTGATGTAGAACCGTTGCCTGCTGCAGGCTTGCACATCATTCCAAGTATCGATAAAATCTTTACCGATGAAGCCCCCGGAAATGTTAAATTAGATTCAAAATGGTTTTTAGGGCTGAATGCTGTATATGATTGGTTACCGCTGCAATTAGGGACAGTATATGCCGGTGGAGGTTTAGGATTTTTCAGGAAAAAGATTAAGGAGGATAATACAAAAGAAACAGATATTTCCGTTAACGTTATCGGCGGCTTACGGTTTGATATAATTAAAAATTATAAACCTTTTGCTAATGTGCGTCTTATCCTTAGCGGCAGCGATACAAGCATCAGTATTGAAGGTGGTTTACACTTTTCCATATTCTAAAAATTTGAGGATTTTTGTATTACTCGGAGAAACCGTTACAGGTTTCTCTTTTTTTTTACCGCTTTCTAAAATTTAAAATTATATTTTTTACCGCACATAGAAGTTTATTTTTCTCTTGCGTATTCCGTAAGCTCTCCGTATATTTTTAATATTTAAATTTTTATCACTTTGATAATGCTTCCACCTTATTTTACGTTCCGGAGTGTTTAGTGTTACAATCCGAAAAATATGATATAGACCGCATTTTTCGATTAATAGTTTCTTTGATAACGTTGTGTCTGCTGTTCTTATTAGTTTATTATCTTCGTATGGTCCTTATTCCTTTTGCTATTGCATTTATCATTGCCAATTTACTTGACCCTGTGGTCGATCTTTTTGAGCGGATCGGAATTCCGAGAGTAATTTCAATAATCCTTGTGTTTCTTATCATTTTCGGGATACTTTTTCTGATATTTTTCTTCGGCATACCGTACATAATTTCCGAGTTAAGTCAGTTCAGCCAGATTTTTCCCAATTATATCTCAAATATTTACCAATTAATAGCCTCAAAGTTAGGTGAAGATTCTACGCAAAGCGTTGACCAGTACCTGAATAAAATAATTGAAAATTTACAATCGACTCAATTCGTAGATACACTAATAAATTACTTAACGAATATATTTTCTCAGCTGCTGAACTTGATTTATCTCCTTGTCGGAAGCGTAATCGTTGTGATGTATGTATTCTTTCTGCTGCGGGATATCCATAGATTCCGTGCCCGGTGGTTGAAGTACATTCCTGAGAAATACCGGGATACGGTTCAGATGTTTGTTAGGGATACCTATTATTATACCGTTACTTTTTTTCGCGGTCAATTGACAATAGTTACTATTCTTGGTATTCTCTTTGCCATCGGCTTTTCAATCGTTGATATAAGGTTAGCCATTCTTATCGGGTTTTTGGCAGGATTCCTCAATCTGATACCGAATTTCGGTACTTTAGTTGCAATAATTCCGGCAGTTTTGCTGGCGATCGGCAGAGCCGTTGAAGTAGACGGCAGCCTGTTGCTGCGGATTGGCGGCGTTCTCATTGTTTTTTTAGTGGTGCAATTAATTCAGGATATGATTCTCATCCCCACAATAATGGGAAAAAGAACCGGCTTGCGGCCCGCTACTATCCTTTTTTCTGTTTTCGTATGGGGAAAATTGTTGGGATTTCTCGGGGTTATTCTTGCAATTCCGCTTACGTGTCTTACAAAAGTGTATTTCGCACGGTTCGTCCTCAAGGAAAAACCTGTTTCATTAGAGATGGAGAAAAAAGAGTAAAATGTCGATTCATCGCAGTTTTTTCAATATACATTAATCTTATAAAAACGCACTTTTATTACTGAAACTACAACAATATTCCCCTCTCTCCCGCTAAGCGGGAAGAAAGACAGGGTGAGGGTGAAAAAACGAGCCTGTTTATACCTTGAACTAAAACGGGAATAAATTATATGTTTTTAAACAAGTACAAAGTCATCGGCGTTTTAGGCGGTATGGGACCGGAAGCAACGGTTGACCTGTATAATCACATAATCAATATTACGCCCGCTTCAAGAGACCAGGACCATATTCCTGCGCTGATTTTCAGCAATCCGAAAATTCCCGACAGAACCGCAAGTATTAACGCTGCTGAATCGGAAAAAATTATCCTGTATTTACAGGAAAGCGCACGCATCCTTGAGAAAGGTGGTGCGGATTTTATCGTTATTCCATGCAATACGTCACATAAATTCTTCAAAGAAATTCAGGAAGTTGCCGGTATTCCCGTGGTCAACATGATCGAGGAAACGGTCAAATTTATTATCGAGAGCTTTTCCGGTGTTAAAGAAGTGGGTTTGCTTGCTACATCGGGAACACTTAAAACGGAACTTTACCAGGAATACCTGAAACGCCATAGTATCACCGCTGTGATCCCCGATGAAAATATACAGAATGAATATGTCATGAAGGCAATATATGATTTTATTAAAGCAGGAAAAGACATAAATCATGCTGAAAAGCTGCTTAAAGAAGCGATAAAATCCTTGAAAAAACCTGCGCAGGAAAAAGTTATAATGGGCTGTACGGAAATCCCCCTTGCGCTGAAGGAATCTTATGACGACGTAACGTTGATTAATCCCACAAAAATCCTTGCCGGTATTGCCGTAAAGCAAAGTCTCGGCACATGATAAATCAAACTGTATCTCTGAAAATTTATGAATATTGCTGAAGATTATCGAAATGCCGGATTCCCAACGGCTTTTGATGCGTACTTTTTTCGAAAAGCATGGCACATTTTCTGGAATTACCGCGCTTTTATGGTAAAGCTAATTTTATTGACTGCATTTATCGTAACATTTTTTTATGTAGTTCTTGACAAAACAATTTTTTCGCAATATGGACAATTGGACCTTGAAACGGCTAAGCCGCTCGACCTTCTTTATTCGTTATTACTTGTTTTTATAGAACAATTGATTTTTTTAATTCCAAAATCATTTTTATTTGTTGTATTTATCTTTGCTCTTCCGTGGATGTATGAAAATGCAGAAATCAATTTCATTGATTCACTGGGAACGGGTTTTTCTAAATGGATGCCGCTTTATCTGTATTCCGCATTAATTACTTTATTAACAGACTTCGGTTTTGTGCTGTTAATTATTCCCGGTATTTTAGTTGTAATTCAGTTTACATTGGTACAATTTGTAGTCGTTCTCGAAGAAAACGTTAAAACAATTCCCAGGTCATTCCTTCTGATAGCCGGAAAACAATGGAAGGTTTTTGCAGTCTATTTAATTAAAGTATTGGTGCTCGTTATTTTAAGTTTTCCGCTGTTAATGTCGATGTTTTCAAGCGCTTTTGAACCGGCTTCAAATTACAATTCCGAAGGCGCGGTTCAATCAGACACACAATTGTTATACAGTTTTATCGAGCAAGTCATACTCGCAGGCGTAACGTATTTTATAACCATTCTATTCTTCCAGCTTTACATGATGGCGCGTATCGAGAATAACGAAATTGAAATAGTACAAACGGATAAATAAAAGTTTAAAAATATTTAAAAAATTTTAATTTTTTATTTGACATAATCACTTAATATATATATATATTATAAACATATTTTTCATTTCGAATTAAAGTATGCTTCTGTGGACAGTTCCTTCTGAGTGCTTCCGGGTTTTACGCAGAACCAGAGTTGATACGGCTAAAAGTCCCTGAGCTTGTTATTCTCCAGTAAATAAAACGTAATAAGATATTTTACTCTTTATTTTAATGAAAATAATGAATTGAAACTACTACTGGAAAGATTTAATGAGGAGGTCGGATAATGCAATCTAAAAGGAACTCACAATTTGCGGTATTTTGTAGTGTTGTAATATTATTTATTTGTTGCTCTGATGGTAATTCACAACAACCTATAATCTATCCTGATGTCCCCGTAGAAGTCAAGACCGCTGTTAAAGTGGTTTCAACGTTTGGCAATGATGATAAGTTAGGTAGGAGTCCGGAAAGAATTATGTATAATAAATATGATAATAAAGTCTATATAGCAGATTTTAGTAATCATAGAATAGTCGTGTTTGATGAAGAATTAAATTACTTAACGACCTTCGGACGTTTTGGGCAAGGTCCGGGAGAGTTTCAAAATCCGTCAGGTTTCGCATTTATGAGCGATGGAAGAATGATTGTTTCTGATTGGGTTAATTCGAGATATCAAATATTTGATGAGAATTATAATCACTTAACTATGTTTAGTATTGGTTCAACATTGGGATATGATTATTACTACCCGGCTGTTGATAAAAAAGACAGGATTTATGTCCATATGCCTGGCAACGGGTCTCTTTTTTCACTATTAAATGACAAAGGTGAGATAATAAAAAGTGGCGGGGAATTAATGCCGATTAAAATTGATACTACTAATTCTAATTGGCATCTATGGTATATGCTTGACAGCATGGGGGACTATGAAATTGACGTTTCAGGGAATATTTTCTTTGCTTTTGCAAATTATCCTATTTTAAGAGTATTCGATCCTGATTTCAATATAATTCAGGAAGCAGACCTTTCTAATTCCGGCGTTAGCGTTTCACGGCGGTTATATAATGAAAGAAGAAGGAGGCAGGATAGGATGAAGGATGACGGATACAAGGCAAAAACTTATGTGACGGACGTATCCATAGACAGTGATTTTTTTTATGTATATCATTTTGATGATATGAATTCAGGGAAAAAAGAAAGAAGGTATTGGGAAAGATTGTATGCTTATTCAAAAGAAGATTTAAAATTGAATAAAGAAATATTATTAGAATATTATATTAATAATGAGCATAAATATCATTGTATAGATTTTGATTTTTCACATAATGAAAATATTTATGCGGTTGCTTATCCAAATTATGTATTACTATTCAAAAAATAATATT
>LJUD01000275.1 GCA_001304035.1 bacterium SM23_31
TATTTATGATAGAATTTGCTGCTTTTAAGATATTTTTTGTTGAACGGTAATTCCGCTCCAGCCGTATCACGGTTGTGTCAGGGAAATCGTGTTCAAATTGCAGTATATTTTTTATCTCGGCTCCACGCCAGCGGTAGATAGACTGGTCATCATCGCCCACAACGCAGATATTATGGTGTTTATCAGCTAATTGCAGGAGAATCTTGTGCTGAGCAAGATTTGTATCCTGAAATTCGTCTACTAATATATATCGAAAACGATTTTGATATGAGTTTAATACTGCCGGAAAGTTTAGAAACAGTTGATATGTATACAGCAGCAGGTCATCAAAATCCATTGCATTGTTAGATTTCAAGTATTCTGCATAGGCAGTATATACCGGTGCAAGAATTTTTCTTTTGTATGAATCATCATTAAAACCTGCATACGAGACATGATTGATATGCTTCGATTTCAAATTACCTATGCTGTTTAAAAGTTCATGAGGAGTATAATGCCCGACAGCGAGATTATTAGCCTCGATAACATCTTTTACTGCCCGAAGCTGGTCAGCTTCATCATAAATGCTGAAATGGCTTGTGAATCCGATTTTACCTGCTTCCCGCCGGAGGATGCGTGCAAAAATAGAATGGAACGTCCCCATCCAGAGATTCAACTTATCTCCATGAATGAGATGAAGTATCCTTGTCCGCATTTCGGAAGCGGCTTTATTGGTAAAAGTAAGTGCAAGAATTTTATCGGCGCTGACCGTTCTGCTGGCAACCAAATAGGCAATACGGCAGGCGATAACGCGGGTTTTTCCGCTGCCCGCACCAGCCAGTACCAGCAAAGGACCGTCTATGGTCTCGACTGCCCGGCGCTGTTCGGGAGTGAGTTCTTTCTCCCATGGGAAAAAAATGTGTTGTGTTTTACCGCTTCTGCGATTTTGCGTAAGTCCCATAGCAAAAATGCTTATCTATAATTAAGATTTTCAGCGAATTTTTTTCCGGAGTTGATCGAGTTTCTTTTTCGCCTCTAAATGCTCTGCATACGTTCGTGAAAAGTAGTGTCCTCCTTCTCCCGTTGCCACAAAATACAGATATGTCTCAGAAGATGGAAAGGCAGCAGCAAGAAGTGATTTTAAACCCGGATTATTAATCGGTCCCGGTGGAAGACCTTTGTTCTTATAGGTATTGTACGGTGAATCAATTTCTAAATCTTCATCCAGCAGACGCCGCGGTCCATCGGGTATGATATATTGTATGGTAGGATCAGCATTAAGATACATATCCCTGTTCAGCCTGTTATGAAAAACGGCGGAAATAAGCGGTCGCTCCTCATCAACTACCGCCTCACCCTCGATGATAGACGCAAGTATAACCAAATCATGCAACGTCATATTATAAGATTGAGCCGCTGCCAAAATTGAATCTGCAATATTTTTTTTGAATTCTCCTACAAGAGTTTCCACTACATCAAATTCAGACACACCCCAGCTAAAATGATACGTCTCCGGAAATAAATAGCCTTCAAGATTTGGCGAATCAATACCTAAGGATTCCGTTATGCTGCTATCGTTGACAATCTGCATGAACCGGGTTGAATCTATATCGAGACTTTGCGAAAATAATGAGGCGATTTCTTTCGCCGAGATGCCCTCGATTATTGTTACCCTCTCCTGAACAACACCGCCCGACGTCAACTGCCTGATTATGGAATGATTCGACATAAACGGCGCTAAAATGTACTTACCCGCTTGTACCCGATGATCGAGTCCCATAATACTGGCGGTCCAGAGAAAATATTTTTTATTCTCAATAATGCTCTCGTCGAAAAGCCGGCCGGCAATTTGAGTAAGTGTTTCACCCTTGTTGATGGGTACTATCCTGGGCTGACCATGACTCTGGTGCGGAACATTCGCTGAAAAAAGAATACTGAAATTATATAACAAAAATACAAACGTCAGCCAGAAAAACACTATAAAGATACCACCGTATGCCGGCTGCTTCCGGCGGAAAAAATAGACCTGAAGGGCTTGAAAAACAAACAGCAGAAAAAGTATTATTATTAAAAATGCCTGTAATGACATATATCACCTTTAAGTAATTAGATAAAATTTTATATTATTCTCTCGCCCCGAGTACTCGGAGTAAAGTCGCCAAGAGAAAATAAAGCTGTTAGCTGTTATCTTTAAAGCTGAGAACCGATAACCGGCGATTCTTTGCAAATTTTCGTTATATACAGTTGTGTTAAAAAAATACGATTTACTAAAAATTGACTAATTTTTGAAATTCGATGAACCGTCCGGTATAATCTTCTTTATCCACGGCAGCCAACCGGTCAGTACCGAATCCCTCACAACAGAAGGATGCCATACACGTCCCATACGCCACAGCTTGCCGGAGTGTTCCATTATCGAGTTTTTTTTGTTGTGCTAAATAACCTATAAATCCGCCTGCAAATGAGTCCCCGGCGCCGGTCGGGTCAATAACCGATTCAAGCAAAAAAGCCGGAAGCACAAAAAAAGAGCTGTCATGAAACAGTATAGAGCCGTGTTCGCCTTTTTTTATAACCACAATCCGGGGACCATGCAGCGCCATTGCTTTTGCCGCTTTTACAAGATTGTGTTCCCCACAGAACTGCTGCGCCTCGGTATCGTTGAGGATTACGGCATCCACTTTTTTTAACACGGCAAGTAATTCAGACCGGCTTCCCTCAATCCAGAAATTCATCGTATCGAGAGCGGCAAACCGCGGATTATGTACCTGTCTTAATACTTCCAGTTGGAGTCCGGGATTTATATTCGCAAGAAATATATACTCCGAATCCTTGTACGATTCCGGAATCCGTGGTTTAAAATGTTCAAATACATTGAGCTCGGTACTGAGCGTATCACGTTCATTCATGTCGGCATGGTATCTCCCGCTCCAGCGAAATGTCCTGCCGGATTCAGTAACGATACCGCTTACATCCACGTTACGTTCAATCAGAAATTTTAATTCATCCTTCCGGAAATCTTCGCCCACAACACCCACAATTCCGGTCGGGGCAAAAAAACTCGAAGCGGCGCTAAAGTGTATAGCCGATCCCCCTAATACGTTCTCGACGCTGCCGGAATCCGTTTGAATCGAATCATATGCAATTGAACCGACAACAAGCAGAGACATGATCAGTCCTTGTGAAGTCCGTTAACAGTATCGGTTATCGTAGTAACGGGAGCATCGCCCCACAGGTCTTCGAGTTGATAATATGAACGTGAGTTTCTGTGAAAAATATGCACTACAACATCAACAAAATCTAACAATACCCATGTGCCGGTACCGTAGCCTTCCTTATGCCAGGGTTTTATCTTTTGTATTACAAGACCATCAAGTACGGCATCGGTTATCGCTTTAACCTGCATATCCGTCTCGCCCGAGCAGATTACAAAAAAGTCCGTCATATTTGTAAGTTTCCTGAGGTCAAGGATGATAACATCTTCAGCCTTTTTTGTCAAAGTAAATTGAGTAATAATATGGGCGAGTTCCTCTGATGACATATGTTTTATTAATGACCCTTTATCCGTAATTATTACAATCCAAAAAATAAATTATTAATGAAAATTTTAAAAAAATCCGCAGTATTAGAAAATTCGTGAATAAGCGGACAAGAACATTCCAAAAAACCTGGAATAATATTTATTTATTGAATGGTTTATATTTTTTATAATCACCACCAAGAATAATAGTGACATTAACGGTAGATTCAGTAACATAATCATACGTGATTGTTGTTATACCGGTTAGTTCGGATATTTTGTTACCATGCTGAACATTTTTATCCCGTGCTATTATTATTGTCTCCGGAACCGTATAATCCGAATTGCCAGTTACAAGAACATCTATACCGTTATTGCTCCGCAAGAATTCCGTCATCTCTGCGGCAATACCTTCTGCATCGGTGCCGTTCAATACCTCAACAGTAGTAATAGAAACAGAATCTTTCTCTTCAGATTCATTTGAGAAAAAAAATCCGGGAAGTATAACAAAAGATATCCAGAGTACTAAAGCAACACCGCAGATGATGACTGCGCCTTTGAATATTTTTTTCGTATTTACTGAAACTTTCTGTAGCGGTTTTACGCTTCGACGCTTGCGTTGTACCATAAAAATGAACCGAGAGTCGATTCCCGGTTTCGAAAAATCATATAAATTGAGCACTAAATGCGATCGAAAATGCCGGTAGCGACTCTCCTTAATTGTGCCGAGTTTTTTTTACTATTTTTCAAAAAAACTTCTGTAAACACTTATTTTTCAATTACCAATATAGTGAAAATCAAAGGTATTTGTCAATAACTTTTCAGAAAAAAATCAGCGATGTCTCAGCATTTTTTTCAGTTCATCGAACTGCCCGGGTGTATTGATCCCATAGGTTTCTTCCGGCTTCGAAGTCTGCCATGCAGACACTCGAATACCGTGCTCTTTCAATATTTCAACCATGTCGGTTATATAATATTCTTCCTGTGCATTGTCCCGTTCTAATTCCGAAAGGTAAGAAAAAAGATACTCCGTATCAAATACAAAAGTGCCGGTATTGATCTCCGTAATCCGCTTTTCGTCTTCGGTTGCATCTCTTTCTTCAACGATTTTGAGCAAATTTCCGGATGAATCCCGAACTATCCGTCCGTAACCGTACGGTTTTTTGTAGTTTGCCGTTAAAACTGTTCCACCTGCCTTGGTTTTTGCGTGATATTCTACGAGACTGTCAATAGTGGATGATGAAATAAAAGGAACATCACCATTAAGCAGAATAACATTACCGTTAAAATTACTAAAAAATCCTGCAGCCTGTTGAACGGCATGCCCGGTGCCCAACTGCGGTTCCTGTACCGCATAGTGTAACACAAGTTTTTTCCTGTGGCTTTCCGAACCTGTGATTTCTTGCCGGGTGCCCGAACCACTCACCGCAAAATATTTTGACAGGTGCTCGATGACCTGCTCTTTACCAAAACCCACAATCACAACGATCTTCGAAGGATTAAGGCTTTGAGCAGTCTGAACGGCATAATCGAGCAGCGGCTTTTCACCAAACTTAAACATCACTT
>LJUD01000276.1 GCA_001304035.1 bacterium SM23_31
CGAGTCAATTTTATCATTTTTGGTCTTTGATCCGTGAATGGCTTTCATGTACAGTGCATGACCTAAAACGAAGGGAATGTTGTGAGCCGCGCAGAAATCAGCGATCCAGTACCAGGTGAACATACATTCGACAGCCAGAACTATATCGGGAAGATAGGGTTTGATAACTCGATACAGTGACTGTGGAGAGGAGGAAATATTTTTGTGAAAGAGAATATTTCCTCCTTGATTGAGGATACAGACATACATATTTTTAGTATGTAAGTCGATCCCGCAATAATACTGATGTTGTTGGGTATAAAAACGCATCTTGTCCTCCTGTTATTAAATTGTGGGTTCACCTCAAGTTGTAGGGAAAAATTTTAAAGGACAAGAATAATATCAATGTGCTGCAGTGGACGCCTACAGCTGTAGTATGAGTAACGACTTTGACAAAACACGGCGCCACTGAGCACTAGCCGTTGTGACTGTCGAATAAGTCCTTTTTACGCGTGGTTTTTTCCTGAAGAGTGGAGAGATTTTTAAAATATTCTATATTTATTTCTTCTAACCACTGCTTTTAAATTTTTTCTTCAGTACAATGCTGTTTTTTCCATTAACCTCAAACAGTAAAACCATAATTCATAATCTTTTCTATATTATGTACCATACAGTAGAGCATCCATTGGATGTTTACTTTCGATTTTCCTCTAAAACTGAAACGATCCAATTTCTTTATAAAGCGAATATTTCCAAATACAGGCTCAATAGTGCCAAGTCGTTTGGAATAAATATCTTTTCCTTTATCAGAATCTATCTTCTGCTGCATTCTCTGGGAAATGCTTAATATTCTTTCATTATCATTCCTGTATCCGATGGGAATTAGTAAACTCCTTGATTTTGAATCTGTCTTGCTGAGGCATTTTGATTTTAATGAACATTCGCGACAATCAGTTTCCCTGGCTTGATAATATCTGTAGTATTTATTTCTGGATTTATGCTTAAGACTCATCTGCTTTAAATATTTACCAGCCGGGCATTTGTATTTGCCTACTTCCTCAACATATTGAAATTCTTTCCAGGAAAAGGTTTCTCTTTTGGGTGTATACCATCTCTTCTTTGGCGGCTTATTTACTCCATCTTTGAAGCGATCCTGTTCTTTAAATCGCTCATCGCGTTTGCGATGTAAAGTATCGGGTATATAAGCATCAATTCTCTCTTTTTCACATTTTTCTATATTCTTTTTAGAATGATAATTAGCGTCTGCTGTTAATATTTTATCCTTAAAATAATTTTCATCCCTGCCAATCGCTTTCATATTCTCTTTGGCCCTATCGACCATTGGAGACAAATTATCAGCATCCTGTCCGTTACCCATCGCCTCTGCATGGACTATGATCTGATGTTTATTATCTACCAATGCCTGGGCGTTGTAGCCCTGGATAACTCCATGTGCAGTCGGCATCTTAGCACTATGGTTGTCAGTAACATTACTTTGAAGTTCTTTCTTTGTCTTCCCTTTTTTAGGCTTGTTTTCATTTAAAAATTTATCTATACGTTTGATTCGACGCTCTATACGCTTAATCTGCTTTTCCTTTTTTGAACGATCAGAACCGCCTTCCTGTTTATCTTCCCGTTCATGATCGGATATCAACTTCTTAACTTTCTCTTCCAGTTTCTTCTGTTTATGTCGCAGTTCTTTAAAAGTACCACTCCACTGTTTTGATGCATTTGACGGTAACTTACAGCCATCTAGGGAAAAATGGGTGCCGCCTAATAAATTTAATTCTTCGCAGTATAAAAGAACGTCACGGAATATATGAATAATCTCATCTTTCATCGCAGAAATAAAATGAGCGAGCGTACTATGATCCGGAGCCATGCCACAGGATAATGCCATAAAGGTAATGTTCTCCTGGCAGGCTCTTTCTATCTTCCGGGAACCTATAATACTTCTTGAAAAAGCAAGTAATACTACCTTTAATAACAACTTTGGATCATGAGCCGGTGCACCTGTTTCATCGTTTTTATATTTTTCATCAAAAATAGATAAATCGACTTTCTTTTCTATAACCTCATGAATAGCATGTTCTAAGGTGCCCGGCATGAGTTGATCTTGTAATGAAACCGGAATCATGATCATCTGTGAGTAATTATATTTTTTGTATTTTGCCATAAGAAATATCCAACGTTTAATAGAAGTCGCAAGTAATTTAGCTAAGTAAATGGTAATTATCAATTTAACGCAGAGATTAAAAAAATGCTGGCGATTTCATACTAAAATGAGTACCATTATTAATAATAGCTTTTTCGAAAGTCTCGTTAGGCGCATGAGAGGATCATCTGGGAAAGCCGGGTCCACTCGTCCGCCTCGCTCCGTGAGTATAGATATCAGTTGCGATTGTTTGAGTGATGTACTGAAATCGATTGTGACGGATGAATTCGCAATCACTAGAAGGGTTGTCTCGGGTAAATGTGTAGGGCAAAAACAATCTAGACATATTGACCTGCGAAAGGAGGAATAGTATGGGATTCGATGAAGGTCTGGGCATTTTCTTGTGGGTTTTAGTAATTGTCGCGGTAATTGTTCTCATCGTAAATTACCGAAAAGGCAAGATAGGCCTGGTGATGACCGCTGGGTTTATTCTACTTGGAATCGGAATAGCAGGTGATGTACCGTTGCCAACTGTGGCCCCTGGTCTGGCATTCGTGCACAACAAAGCATCATTACTTTCAGTTCTTGGCCTGTTATTAATACTCGGTTCTTGGTGGGCGACTCGAAGAAAAAAGAGAGAAGGCTGAAGGCGAGCTAAGAAGAAAGCCTCCATTAGTGTTGAGTGCCGCTTAACAAGCACTTCCAGCCGACGTTAGGCGGACAAAGTAGTCTGGGGCGAAGCGATGAGTGACTCCACTAGATGTGTGGGAGTTGCGATATTCGGCACGTTCATGTGCATTCCGGCACTTACGTACTCGCTGAGGGCGCTGCCCGAGTACAGGTACAATCCAACGTTGGGGAGTTTCGATCTCCTTGCCGCGATCCTTACTGCAGCCTCCTGCAGTGGTGCGTGGACCATGAGGCCATGGACAGAGTTCTCTTTTGGCGGATGGGCTGCGATTGCGACGGTTTGAAAGCTGGTCGTAGAAGGCCTTGATTCGCGAAATCTACTCATGAGCATCATCGCAGAATTGATTGTGGGATTCTTGTGGATTGTCGTAACCGTGACTGTGTACAACCAGATAAGCGTCTACCGCTCCCGTCACCCAGTGCCGCCCCAAGACACTCAAATCTTTTGTGTTGGGATGCCGCCTAACCCAGTGCTGCAGCCGACACCGCAACGGCGAGCGCCGTGACGATGTCGGAGTATATTCTGTAGCGGTGCGGCTGAGCACTAACCGTTAGAAGCACAGTAAATGTAAAAAAAGTGGAACTTTTAGTTGACAACATATGTATATGTTAGTAATATACATTCAATATGATAAAATTTCTGAAGAATTGTGAAATTTTCTTCAATTTACCTTTGGTAATTAGTGATGATGTAAAACACTCGAACGCTGAGAAGAGATTTTATGCTTTAGGAAAATCAAAAGCAGAGAGGTTTTTATTTGTATCCTTCACAATTAGAAATAACTTAATTAGGGTTATTTCCGCTAGAGATATGAATCGTAAAGAAAGAAAGATCTATGAAGAAAAAATTAAAAAAAATACCAAAATTTAGAAAAGAAGACGATGAGCGCAAATTTTGGTCAGACGTCGATTCTACCGAATATATAGACTGGGAAAAGGCTGAAATAGTTGCCCTACCCAAATTAAAACCTTCTACGAAGACGATCTCACTAAGACTTCCAGAATCAATGCTGGATGAAATTCGCACGATCGCAAATAAACATGATGTTCCTTATCAGTCTTTCATAAAGATTATACTGAAAGAAAAGATAGACGAAGAATTAAAGAAACCTGCGTAATACTTGTGCTTCTAACATATATTTGTCCTTTAAAGTCAAGAGAAAATAGTATTCTAATACGATAAAATTGCATTTTTTCGTTATTTCGTTCTTTGACAAACTTTTCTTTGTTGTCACAGATGAAATACCAATATCTGCGACCAAACATATATCGGGAATCATGCTCCGGAAATATTAACGTCAACCTTTACGGTCCTATTCAAAGGAATGATTTTACGGCTGATCGCCGGAATCAGTTAGTTTAAAGGCTCCGCAAGGTGCAGACTATTGGAAAAATTTGTCATGATAATTAAGACCCGTGCTGCCTGTCCAATCAACGCGCATTAGGTTTTAGGATCTGTCCATGATCATAGCCTCATTGATAATGAATGTGCTTTTAGCACCATTAATCTAGGAATGATCTCAGGTGGACTTGTCCCCAGATGACCTGAGTTAGACGTATGGCTCAGGCGGCAGCACGGTCTTTAATCTGGAGAAAATGTCTTATATCAAAAGCCTGTTTATTTTTAAGCATATAATAAACGGTACGGCCGAGTTTATGTGAAATGATTGCCAGTGCCCGTGCTTTGCCGTGTTTATTTTTCAGTTTAAGGTGAAGATCTTTTATTTCTTGCTTCTCGCGGATCAGCAGCAGAGTGGCTTCAGAGAAAGCCCATTTGAGATAAGCATTGCCCATTTTACGATTACTAGCCCCTTTAATTTTTCCGGCCGATTCCTTTTTAGGTTTGATCAGCCTGGCATATGATGAGAAATTCTGAACGCGCTGGAAGCGTGAGATATCCTGAATTTCGTATAAGATAACCAGGGAGAGGATTTTACCAACGCCGGGGATTGTTCTCAAGAGATAAAGGTCGTTCGGGCGGTTTTCTTTGGTATGGCGGACTAAAAAAAGTTCCACTTCATTAAGTAGATTATCATACTGTTTTAGCAAGGTTAGATTGAGTTCAATACTTTTGCGAACACTCTTATCTTCAAAGTGTTCACTAATTCCGGTACGGTTTCTTTTTCTTGAGATGCATTTATTAAATTCAGGCAGATTATACTGGCTGCGGGTGTTCTGGATGTGAGCGAGCAATTCCGAACGTTTGTACATAAAATGCATACGACGACGGAGCAGATCACGGGTGGAACGCATTTCTGCTGGATATACATAGGCCATAGGGATCATGCCACCACGCAATAAAACGGCGATCTTGTGAGAATCGATTTTATCGTTCTTGGTTTTGGATCCGTGAATGGCTTTCATGTACAGTGCATGACCCAAAACGAAGGGAATGTTGTAAGCCGAGCAGAAATCCGCGATCCAGTACCAGGTGAACATACATTCAACAGCTAGCGCTATATCGGGAAGATAGGGTTTGATAACTCGATATAGTGATTGAGGAGAGGAGGAAATATTTTTGTGAAAGAGAATATTTCCTCCTTGATTGAGGATGCAGACATACATATTTTTAGTATGTAAGTCGATTCCGCAATAATACTGATGTTGTTGGGTATAAAAACGCATCTTGTCCTCCTGTTATTAAATTGTGGGTTAACATCAAGTTGTGGTAATAATTTTTAAAGGACAAGAATAATATCAAAGAAGTAGTATATTGGTGGTATGAAAATAAAGACTTCAATTACATTATCAAAAGAATTACTTAGTGCAATAGACAACAAATCGATTGGACATAAAAGTCGTTCAGACTTCATTGAAAATGCTGTGTGGAAATATATTTTATATATATTAAGAGAAGAACAGAGTAAGAAAGATTTAGAAATAATCAATCATAACTCTGATTCACTAAATAAAGAAGCTAATGATGTATTAGATTATCAGGTTTCCATTTGAAGCGCGGTGATTTATATCGGGTAGCAAAACCATCGTCTAAAGATCCAAAAAAGTTCAGAGTATTTGTTGTTGTAAGCCGACAAATATTAATAGAATCTAAATATTCCACTGTTATATGTGCCCCAGTTTATTCAAGATATGATGCGCTATCGACACAAATATTAATAGGTACTGCTGAAGGTGTGAAACATAAAAGTAGCATACATTGTGATGAATTGGTCTCCCTACCCAAAAGCCTTCTCTCAAACTATATCGGACGATTATCTGAACAAAAAATTAAAGAATTAGATCAAGCGCTAAAAATATCACTAGATATATTTGATTAATAATGAATATTAAGTGCTAACAACGGTTTCAACTCGGACGCGAGCACGTGGGACATGAAATGGCAGTTTTAAGTTTCAGATTTGCTCGCGCCGGTTAAACCTAGCGTTATATGGTTAATCAAGTAAATCAATATTTATGGAGATCTAAATTGAATGAGATGAATCCAAGAATTGAGGATTGGAAGAAATTATACAATGTTTTAGTAGAAATAAAAGATATTGCACCATGGGATTGGTTAGATGAACATGATCTGTTTGCTGTGCAAAATCCTAAAACGAAGGAGATTGGCTTTGTGAGTGTGATGGGAGCAATAGGTGAACATTATGCAATTTCGGTATACTTGGGGGAACAGGGTTTTTATAGATTTTGGGATTTTCAACATTCTGAACCTGATATGTTTTCATATCAAAAGCTCTTAGAAATTCCACAGATTCAAGCTTCTTTTGAAGATCATGATATTTTAGATTCACGGGATCTAGACATAATAAAAAAATTATCTTTAACATTTAAAGGAAAACAATCCTGGCCAATGTTCAGGAGCTATAAGCCTGGCTTAGTTCCTTGGTTTTTAGATTTATCAGAAACACAATTCTTACAATGTGCATTAGAGCAAACTAAAGATGTATGTTTACGAGCTAAGAATGATCATTCTCTGTTAAGACCTGGAGATGATGAAACATTTTTATTACGTAAAATGGTGAAAAAGGGAAAGAAAATATCATGGTATGATTCAAGTTTAAAGGTAATGCCGCGAGCACCATATCAAATAGAGATATCAATAAATGAGTTTGCTATTAAAAAGCTTAGGAATATTGTACCAAGAAAAATGCCAATAGAGTTAGATGTATTCATGTCACCTGCTCCGGTAAAAGAAAAAGGAATGAGGCCATACTATCCTTATGTACTGATGTTAATAAATCCGAGTAATGGAGTGATTGTAGGCCATCAATTGCTGAAGCCATTGCCATCAATGGAATCAATGTGGGGAAAGATTTCTTTTCATGTTGCTGAATTTATGGTGAGACGTCAATTATTGCCCGAGAAAATATTAGTTAATTCAGATTTATTATTTCAATTGCTCTCACCTTTGGGAGATGATGTTGGTTTTTCAGTTGAAATTGTAAAGAATTTACCAAATATTACTCAAGCCCGTGTTTCGTATATGGAGTTTATTGAAAGAAAATAAATATGGCCATATAACAATGGCATATAGTCGGATGCGAAACGCGGGACATTAATTTGGATTAGTAAAGTTTTTACAAGCGTTTCGCACCGCTCATGCCCAGAAGTTAGGGGCTTTATTTTTATTGCATTCCATACGTCATTGGCGTATATTTCATCATGAGAATTATTGAGACTCCGACTTTTACTAAAAGAGTTGAAGAAATACTTTCTGAAGATGAATACCGTCTATTTCAAATTAAATTAATCGATGATCCCGAATCAGGAAATATTATTAAAGGAAGTGGAGGAATTAGAAAAATCCGATGATCAGGTTCTGGAAGAGGAAAAAGAGGTGGATCTCGGATCCTTTACTATTGGTATAATAAATACGGAGTAATATTAATGTTATTCATTTTCAAAAAGAATGAAAGTGATGATTTAACAAAAACACAATTGAAAGCATTGAAAACAATCGTGGAGAATGAATATAAATGAAAAACGAATTATTTAATGAACTTCTTGAAAGTGTAAAGCAGGGAGGAAAAATTCTTAGAGGTAATCTGCCCCCTTCACGTAAATTTGATTTTTCTTCACCTGATGTTAAAGCAATACGTGAAAAGTATGGTCTATCGCAAATAAAATTTGCGCAACTGCTTGGGATTAGTCCGGCAACGCTACGTAATTGGGAACAAGGCAGACGAAAACCGGAAGGACCAGCCCGCATTTTACTTTTCATTGCAGATAAACATCCTGAAGCTGTTCTTGACACAGTTCATTCTCTCTAAAATTGTAAGCTTTAGTATAATTTGCCCCTAACACGCGTTTCAACTGGACGGCTTCAGCTGAAGTTTTAGTGATATAACGTTTCTATCGCCCGCCGCCAGTTAAACGCAGACCGTTGTGACTGTCGAATAAGTCCTTTAGGCTCAAACAAATCAAAAGGGAGAAAATGTTAATGTCCAGTATTTTACAAAGACTATCCATTAGTCTCTGTGTTGTTCTGGTTAGTCTTACCGCAAGAGGTAACGAGCCAGATCACAATGTGGAGGATAAAATGAATAAGCAATCAAATCCGATGGATAAGTTTGATTTCCTAATAGGAACGTGGCACATGGAATACATATCTCACCAAGGCTCTGGAACCGGAACATTTAAGAAATCTCTCGATGGCAAATATGTTGTCTTTGACTACTCAGTAAGCTCACCTACAGGTGAAACAGGAGCAGCCCATGGCATTTTTGCATGGGATCAGAAAGCTAAAAACTACAGATATTGGTGGTTTGAGAATTCTGGAAGTTATTCAGAAGCAACATGTGAATTTATTGATGATGGTTTATTGTTGATGAGCTGGCATGACTCATTGTTTTTACAAACCTTTCAAAAGATGGATTCTAACAAAGTGGAATTGGTAATGAAAAAACCATATGCAATTGCTGGATACGATCCGGTGCTCGAAGTCTTATTTACGAAAAAATAGCAAAAATATATTGATAAATAGCCTAACCAGGTGTTCAAGCCGAACCGATCACACGTACAGTTTTACGAAAAGTGCATTGCCAAAGGAGGATCATGGGCGGTCGGTTTAACACCCAACCGTTATGTGTCTATCAGTTTTACTAAGATAGAAATAATAAAATGCGTAATTAAAAAAAACAAAGATATATAGTACAAAACACAAATATATAGGATTAAAACAATGAAAAAATATATCATGTTATTGATATTATTCCTATGTTTCCATCTAACCTATGGTCAGACGCGGTTTAATCATATTTTAATTACTAATGATGATGGAATCGAAGATGCTAATAGGTTACTTGCCTTAGCAAGGAGTGTGTCAAATGTTGCAGACCGCGTTTCAATTATTGTTTCAGTATTTGATATGTCAGGAACATCAAATCACTCCACCTATGGAAAATATCAATCAACTTTGGAAGTAACTTGTGAATATTACGACAAAGAAAATAACATTGCCATATACACCTTGCCAGCAAATCCAGCTGATTGTGTTATGTTAGGATTAGGTGGCTTTTTTGGTGATGATGGTCCGGATTTATTATTATCTGGTATTAATAGTGGAGCTAATGATGGACCTTATTGGTTTAGTTCTGGTACCATAGGAACCGTCAGAACATCTGCATTCATAGGTGTGAAAGCTATAGCATTTTCAGGTTTTGATGATGATAATGAAAAATCCTTTATCATCATTCCAAAATGGATTGAAGAATTTATTTCATCCGGTTTTATTGCTGAACTCGATAATAACAGTTATCTAACGGTAGGATTCCCAAGAATACCCTTTGAAAAAATAAAGGGTGTAAAATTAGTCGAAAGAAGGATTACATTTGACAAACCGGAGGTATTTAGATTTAAGAAAATTTATGGTGAAGAGGCACACATTACTGATCATAAAACAATTTGGGTATTAGAAGTAACTGGAAATCCAAATAATCAAGAGATAAAATATGATGATTATTATTTGCAACAAGGTTTCATCATTATCACACCAATGACTATTGATGAGAACCATAGTGCTTTGATAAATAAACTTAGGGAAAAAACAGATCTAATTCCTAAATTTTATAAATAGAAGAATAATATGTCCAAAGAGTTAACAATGCAATAATCTATCTATTTATAAAAAACACATAACATTTACATGCAGTTGACGCAAGGGCAGTTGTTTCAAATACTTTCAAGCAGAACACCGCACTCGGTTAGTCAATTTTCTTTGTTGACTCAAATGCAACCCTTGCGCAACTGATGCCGGCGTTATGCCTTAAAAGTCTTATTAGCTTAGGAGGTATCAAATGAAAGTGTTTAACTTTTCTTTAATCTTCCTATTATTTCTTAATTTTCTTTTGTATTCCCAAACACCAGGCACAAAAAAATGGGAATTTCAAGCCGACCATGATGTTTATTCATCTCCGGCCATAGGCTCCGACGGCACGGTTTATGTGGGTGCAATTGATTGCAAACTCTATGCACTAAATTCCAATGGTACAAAGAAATGGGAATTTCAAACCGGTAGTTCTGTTCGTTCATCCCCGGCCATAGGCACCGACGGCACGGTTTATGTGGGTGCAGACGATGACAAACTCTATGCCATAAATCCA